>NZ_JBSIPA010000521.1:0-4386 GCF_053574605.1 Caballeronia sp. M23-90
TCCCGGCGAGCTCGGCCAGCCGTTCGAGCCGAAGGACTGGCGCGCGGGCGAATGCGACCTGATCCCGGGCAAGACCGCACCGTCCATGACCGTCGTCGAGCGTAACTACAAGGATGTGTATCGCAAGTTCACGTCGGTCGGACCGCTGCTCGATACGCAAGGCAACGGCGGCAAGGGCATCAACTGGAACAGCAAGCACGAAGTCGGCGAGCTCGCGGACATCACGAAAACCGTCACCGAACCGGGCGTGAGCCTGGGACGTCCGCGTCTGGATACGGCTATCGATGCAGCCGAGATGATCCTCACGTTCGCGCCGGAAACCAACGGGCATGTGGCAGTCAAGGCGTGGGAAGCGTTGTCGAAGATCACGGGACGCGAACACGCGCACCTCGCGCTTGGCCGCGAGCACGACAAGATCCGTTTCCGCGACGTCCAGGCGCAGCCGCGCAAGATCATTTCCGCGCCCACATGGTCGGGCCTCGAATCCGAGGAAGTGAGCTACAACGCCGGTTATACGAACGTGCATGAACTGATCCCATGGCGCACGCTGACGGGCCGCCAGCAGTTCTACCAGGATCATCGCTGGATGCTGGATTTCGGCGAAGGCTCGTGCGTGTATCGGCCGGCGATCAACACGAAAACCGTCACCGCCATGCTTGGCGCAAAGCCCAACGGCGAGC
This sequence comes from Caballeronia sp. M23-90, assembly GCF_053574605.1. Taxonomy (NCBI): domain Bacteria; kingdom Pseudomonadati; phylum Pseudomonadota; class Betaproteobacteria; order Burkholderiales; family Burkholderiaceae; genus Caballeronia; species Caballeronia sp. M23-90. The sequence continues at coordinate 681 of NZ_JBSIPA010000521.1, forward strand.
ATGAGCTCGTGCTCAACTGGATCACGCCGCACCAGAAATGGGGCATCCACTCCACTTACTCGGACAACCTGCGCATGTTGACGCTCTCGCGCGGCGGACCTCACGTGTGGGTGTCGGAAGCAGAGGCAAAAGAAGCGGGTCTCGTCGATAACGACTGGGTGGAAGTGTTCAACGTGAACGGCACGCTGACAGCGCGGGTCGTGGTGAGCCAGCGCGTGCCGCGAGGCATGTGCCTGATGTATCACGCGCAGGAAAAGATCGTGAACGTGCCGGGCGCCGAGACAAGCGGCATGCGCGGCGGCATCCACAACTCGGTCACGCGCACGGTACTCAAGCCGACGCACATGATCGGCGGGTACGCGCAGCAAGCCTACGGTTTCAACTACTACGGCACCGTGGGATCGAACCGCGACGAGTACGTGATCGTGCGCAAGATGAAAAAAGTGGCGTGGCTCGAAGGTCCGCTGAAGGAACATGAAGGAGCTGCATCGTGAAAATTCGTGCGCAAGTCGCAATGGTGTTGAATCTGGATAAATGCATCGGTTGCCATACGTGCTCCGTGACGTGCAAGAACGTGTGGACCTCGCGCGACGGCGTGGAGTACGCGTGGTTCAACAATGTGGAGACGAAACCCGGCATCGGTTATCCGAAGGAATGGGAGAACCAGAAGAAGTGGCAAGGTGGCTGGATACGCGATGCATCTGGCCGACTGCGTCCACGCCAGGGCGGCAAGCTGAAGGTGCTCGCAAACCTGTTCGCGAACCCGAATCTGCCGGCTATCGACGATTACTATGAGCCGTTCACGTTCGACTACGAGCATTTGCAGAAAGCGCGCCTGAGCGAGACGCCGCCGACCGCGCGCCCTGTTTCAGTGATCACCGGCAAGAAGATGGACAAGATCGTCTGGGGTCCGAACTGGGAAGACGACCTGGGCGGCGAGTTTTCATCGCGCGGACGTGACGCGTTGTTCGAGAACGTGCAGAAGGAGATGTACGCCACCTTCGAAAACACCTTCATGATGTATTTGCCGCGGCTGTGCGAGCACTGCCTGAACCCGGCGTGCGTGGCGTCGTGCCCGTCAGGTTCTGTTTATAAGCGCGAAGACGACGGCATTGTTCTCGTCGATCAGGACAAGTGCCGCGGCTGGCGCATGTGCATCTCGGGGTGCCCGTACAAGAAGATCTACTTCAACTGGAAAAGCGGCAAGGCCGAAAAGTGCATCTTTTGCTATCCGCGACTCGAAGCAGGTCAGCCGACCGTATGCTCGGAGACGTGCGTGGGACGGATTCGCTATCTCGGCGTGCTGCTCTATGACGCCGACAAGATTGGCGACGCGGCATCGATTGAAAACGAGAAGGACCTGTATCAGTCGCAGCTCGATCTGTTCCTCGATCCGCACGATCCCGCCGTGCAGGCCGAAGCGCTCGCGCAAGGCATTCCGCAAAGCTGGCTGGATTCCGCACGCAAGTCGCCGGTCTACAAGATGGCGGTTGAATGGAAGGTCGCGTTTCCGCTGCATCCCGAGTACCGGACGTTGCCGATGGTCTGGTACATCCCGCCCCTTTCGCCGATTCAATCGGCGGCGGATGCGGGTCATATCGGCATGGACGGCATCATTCCGGACGTGAAGAGCCTGCGCATTCCGGTGAAGTATCTGGCCAACCTGCTGACCGCCGGCGACGAAGCCCCAGTCACGTCCGCTCTCGAACGCATGCTCGCCATGCGCGCGTTCAAGCGCGCTGAAGTCGTGCATGGCCGCGCCGAACCGGAATTGCTGAAGGGCCTGAACATCACGCCCGCACAAGTTGAAGACATGTACCAGACGATGGCCATTGCGAACTACGAAGACCGTTTCGTCGTGCCGTCATCGCATAAGGAAATCGTCGAAGACAGCTTCAACGACAAAGGCAGTTGCGGCTTTACGTTTGGCAATGGCTGCTCGGGCGGGGTCTCGGAAGGATCGTTGTTCGGCAAGAAACCGCAGGGCAGCGTGGTATTCGCCGACATGCCGAAGTCGCGCAAGCAAGCTGAGGTCTCGTCGTGAACGCTACGCTTTCCATCTACACGTTGCTCGCGACCTTGCTTGACTACCCCGAGCAGGAATTGCTCGATGCACTTGGCGAGATCGATCAGGAGCTGCAAGCGTTCCCGGACACGACCCGCGCCGCGCTACAGCCGCTCGTCGCCTTGCTCAATGCATCCCCGTTGATCGAGTTGCAGGAGAATTACGTCGCGACATTCGACCGTAATCCCGCGCATTCGCTGCATCTGTTCGAGCACGTTCACGGCGAAAGCCGGGACCGCGGACAAGCCATGGTCGATCTGCTCGATGAATACCGCCGGCATGGCCTCGAAATGGCGACGAACGAATTGCCGGACCACGTGCCGCTGTTTCTGGAAGTCCTTGGCAACATCGAGCCTTCCGAAGCACGTGCGTTACTCGACGAAGCCATCCACGTCCTCGCCGCGTTAGGCGACCGTCTTGCTCGCGATCAAAGCCCGTACGCCGGTGTCTTCACAGTCCTGCGTTCAATGACCGATGTCGTCCCGCAAGCCGCCGAGATTCCACCCATTCGCGACATGGACGAGGCGCTCGAACGCTTCGGCCCGGGCGCGGACGGAGTCGAACCGCTGCTTGCTCCATCCACGTCCACGCCGATGGCCCAGCCGGTGCATTTCCATCCGCGTCCACCGGCCACGGCCAACTGAGTTCAAGGGACCCGCTCATGTTCAATCAATTTCTGTTCGGCATTTATCCGTATATCGCGGCCGCCATCTTCCTGTTCGGCAGCCTTGCGCGTTTCGAGCGCGAGCAGTACACATGGAAAACCGACAGCTCGCAGATGCTTCATCGCGGCAATTTGCGGCTGGGCAATATCCTGTTTCACATCGGCATTCTCGGGTTGTTCTTCGGGCATCTCGCCGGCTTGCTGACGCCGGTCGCCGTATGGGATTTTCTCGGTGTCGATCACAGCACGAAACAAGCCGTCGCGATGATCGCCGGCGGCATCATGGGATGGCTGTGCCTGTCGGGACTGCTGATCCTGATTCATCGGCGCATGACCAACGCGCGTGTTTCGGCCGTCACCCGCACGGGCGACAAGGTCCTGCTGCTCTGGATTCTTTGCACGCTGCTGCTGGGACTGACGACGATCGGAGAATCGTCCGCTCATATGGACGGCCACATGATGGTTCAGTTGATGACGTGGGCGCAGCACGTGGTCACGTTCCGGGGCGACGCCGCCAGCTTCGTTGCGAACACCCCGCTGCTGTTCCGCCTGCATCTCTTCATGGGCATGACGCTCTTCGTGATCTTCCCGTTCACGCGGCTCGTGCATGTCTGGAGCGGCTTCGCTTCCGTGACGTATCTGGGCCGCGCATGGCAGCTCGTGCGGCCGCGCTGATCGGCGCTTGTTCGCGCTTATTGTTTGGAAAGGAACATCATGGCAATCACAGTCAACGGCACGGAACTGACAGACCAGGATATCGAACGCGCGTATCTCACCGACTGGCGCAAGCGCTACCGCGGTGAAACATGTGCCGTGCTTCTTCCGGGCGACACAGAACAAGTGGCAAGGGTCGTGCGGCTTGCGCGGCAGGCGTTGATGCAGTATTGCCCGAACGTGGCCCTGGCGAAACCTGGCCGAATGGCATAGGGCTCCGTTACACCGGCGGATCCATGCTACAAACCATTCTGGTCGGCGGC
>NZ_JBSIPA010000522.1:0-4354 GCF_053574605.1 Caballeronia sp. M23-90
GACCATGCGCGTATTGAAACGCGACGACTCTTCGAAGAACGCATCGACCGAACCCGGATGCACTGTGCAATAAACGGCGGCCGTCGTGGTGCCCGAGCGCAGGAGTTCGCGCAAGAACACCTTGGCGGGACGGATCACGTTCGCGCAACAGCGCGAGTGCAGCGTGCCGGACACTCAGTAGAAGGGATGACGAACTGGACAAATCGAGCGGGTCGGACATGATTCTCAAAGAGTTTTGACGTGCTTATGCTTGATACGCCGGAACCGGGCAATCCCGTCCTCGGCGGCCGGCCGCACGGCACTTCCCCGCAACCGGCTAAAATAACGCTTTTCCGCGATCGAATTTCAGATTTTCAGCATCAAAACGCGCTGGAGCCGCCGTTCAAGAGCTCAACCAGCGACCGATTGTACTGTCCAGCCGCGGCGCCCCAGCCTGCCGCCCAATTCCGCTTCCAGCCCCACAGGAGACACAGTGGCAATCTACAAGCTCGGCGATGCCGCCCCGACCATCCACGAAAGCGTATTTGTCGCTGATACGGCGACCATCATCGGCCGCGTAACGCTTGAGGAGAACTCGAGCGTCTGGTTCGGCGCCTCGCTGCGCGCGGATAACGAGCCGATCGTGCTCGGCCATGGAAGCAATATCCAGGAGGGAGCGGTGCTTCATACCGATCCGGGCTTTCCCCTGACCATTGAGGCGAACGTCACCGTCGGCCATCAGGCAATGCTGCACGGCTGCACCGTCAAGGAAGGCGCGCTCATCGGAATTCAGGCGGTGGTCTTGAATGGCGCGGTAATTGGCCGCAATTGCCTTGTTGGTGCAGGCGCCGTGGTGACCGAAGGCAAGATTTTCCCCGATAACACCCTGATCCTCGGCGCACCCGCGAAAGCCGTGCGGGAACTGACGGAAGCGGACATTGCGAAGATGCAGGGCGGCACGCGTGGTTACGTGGAACGCCGCGAATATTACAAGGCGCAACTCGTACGGATCGGCTGAATGCGGCTTCGTGCGTTTTGCGCAATCGATTAAAGGACCCCAACGTGGTTAACGATCAGCTGCAAAAATTCATGTTCAACGCGGCGCCAGTGCGCGGCGAGATCGTCTCGTTGCGCGATACATGGCAGGAAGTACTCACGCGCCGCTCCTATCCCGCGCCCGTGCGCAATGTGCTCGGCGAAATGATGGCTGCCTGCGCGCTGCTGTCGGCGAATCTCAAGTTCGATGGCACGTTGATCATGCAGATCTATGGCGACGGACCGGTGACGATGCTCGTCGTGCAGTGCAATTCGGACCTGTCGCTGCGCGCAACGGCAAAACTCGCTGAGTCAATAGAAGGAGCGAGCGAAGCGCCCGTCGCGATCACCGACGACATGACCCTCCCCGACTTGCTGAACCGCAATGGCCAGGGACGTTGTGTGATCACGCTCGACCCGCGCGACAAGAAGCCCGGCCAGCAGGCGTATCAGGGCATCGTGCCGTTAAGCGGCGAGCATGGGCCACTCGCATCGATGGCCGAAGTGCTGGAACACTATATGCATCACTCCGAGCAGCTCGATACACGCATGTGGCTCGCCGCGAACACCGAGCGCGCGGTGGGCATGCTGCTGCAGAAGCTTCCGGGCGATGGCGGTATCGTCCCGCACCCGGGCGAACACGACGCCGATACCTGGCAGCGCGTGTGTCACCTCGGCGGCACGCTGTCGAATGAAGAGTTGTTGAAGGAAGAGCCTGAGACTGTATTCAAGCGGCTGTTCTGGCAGGAAAACGTGCAGCACTTCGAGCCGGCTCAGGCTCGTTTCGAATGCACGTGTTCGCGTGAGAAAGTCGGCGGGATGCTGAAGATGCTGGGTCGGGAAGAAGTCGACAGCGTGGTCGAAGAGCGTGGCAGTGTTGAAGTCCATTGCGAATTCTGCAACCAGCGCTATGAGTTCGATCCCGTGGACGTGGCGCAACTTTTTGTCGCGGGAGAAATCTCGCAAGCCGTAAGCCCGGCGCCGGATCAGCGGCATTGATCGACGTCGCGCAGGAAGAGTTCTGTTGTCTGTAACAAGACGTCGCGGGATGGCGCTTTGCCGATGCGCGACGTGGCATTATCCCTGTCCGATTAGTAGCCCGGCCCGCTGGAGGTCGACATGAAACTCTTTGCATTTGTATCGAAGAAACTGGCCGTCGCGGTGTGCGGCGCAGCGTTGCTCACGCTCGGCGGGTGCATGATGGATCCGCCGGGACCGTCGCCGGTTTACAGCCGCCTGCCCGCCACGCAGAATCAGGCGGCCCAGCCGCTTTCCCCGGAAGAGCAACAGCGCTACAACCAGATCGACCGGCAGGTGCTCGCCGAGCAGCAACAGGCCATGGCTGCGGATGCCGCGGCTCAGGCGTATTCGCAATACTATCGGCCGCCGGTGACGGTGTACGGCGGATATTCGAGCGGCGGATGGGGTAACAGATGGGGCACGGGTATTGGGGTTGGATACCCAGGGTATTATTGGTAAGGCTGATTCCCAAGGGTCAAGAAGGGCCGCAAATAGTAAAAGCCGTTCCAACTCACATTGGAACGGCTTTTTTGTATTCTGTCGGGTCGATTCGACTAGCCTCAGCCGCCCGCTTTCTTCTTGGCGGCGTCCTGCTTCTCTTTGGTCGCCTGCCGCTCGAACGCACGGCGCTCTTCCTTAGATCGTGAAACCGGGTTGGGTACCACTCGCAAAGGCGCGGCGGAAACCTGTCCTCGCGTGGACGCGCTGGACTGTGCGTTCACCGAGTTGGCCGGCGCAGGGGAATTCGGCGAGACAAACTGTACGAATACCTCGCTGTCCTTCATCATGCCCATTTCATAACGCGCGCGTTCTTCAACAGCGGCCGTACCATTCTGCAAATCCGCGACTTCGCCCTGCACACGTTCGTTGCGCAGCTTCAGATCCGCATTTTTCTTTGTCTGATTGACCAGTTGCTGCTGCAACTCGTGAACACGCAACCAGCCACCGTGCCCCCACCACAGCGGATACTGGATCATCGCCAGCAGCAGGATCAGGACAAAGGTGACAATCCGCATTTAAGAGGCGAGAGAAAAGCGCTGAAACTTCAACTGGTATTTCGGCGCCGCCCCGGGTTCGCGGGAACACGGGGCGGCGGACTGAACAAACGGCTATATCCGGACTAACGTCCGTCTGGACGAAAGCTTTAGCTTCAACGCAAATTGTAGAAGGCCGACTTGCCCGGATAGCTGGCGATATCGCCCAGATCTTCTTCAATGCGCAGCAACTGGTTGTACTTCGAGATGCGGTCGCTACGCGACAACGAACCCGTCTTGATCTGACCGGCATTCAGGCCGACCGCGATATCCGCAATCGTCGAATCTTCCGTTTCGCCCGAACGATGCGAGATAACGGCAGTGTAACCCGCGCGCTTCGCCATTTCGATTGCTGCAAAAGTTTCTGTCAGTGTGCCGATCTGGTTGATCTTGATCAGGATCGAATTGGCAATGCCCTTTTCGATCCCTTCTTTCAAAATACGCGTGTTCGTCACGAACAAATCATCGCCCACGAGCTGGATCTTCTTGCCGAGCTTATCGGTCAAGATCTTCCATCCGTCCCAGTCGCTTTCGTGCATGCCGTCTTCAATCGACACGATCGGGAATTTATCGGCGAGCGTGGCGAGATAATCTGCGAATTCAGTGGACGACAACTGCAGGCCTTCGCCCGCGAGCTGATATTTGCCGTCGTGGTAGAACTCGCTTGCGGCGCAATCCAGCGCAAGCAAAACGTCTTCACCCGCACGATAACCCGCCTTCTCGATCGCCTGAACGATGGTCGAAAGACACTCGTCGTTGCTGCCGAAATTCGGCGCGAAACCGCCTTCGTCGCCCACGGCCGTGCTCATGCCACGGTCGCTCAGGATCTTCTTGAGCGCGTGGAACACTTCCGCGCCGCAACGCAGCGCTTCGCGGAAGGTCGGCTGGCTGACCGGAACGATCATGAATTCCTGGATGTCCAGGCTGTTGTTGGCGTGCGCGCCGCCGTTCACGATGTTCATCATGGGAACGGGCAATTGCATGGCGCCCGAACCGCCGAAATAACGATACAGCGGCAAGCCCGCTTCCTCAGCCGCGGCCTTGGCCACTGCCATGGAAACCGCCAGCATGGCGTTGGCGCCGAGGCGCGACTTGTTGTCGGTACCGTCGAGTTCGAGCAGGGTCTTGTCGAGAAACGCCTGTTCCGATGCATCGAGTCCCATGATGGCTTCGGAGATTTCGGTGTTGATGTGCTCGACTGCCTTCAGCACGCCCTTGCCGCCGTAGCGGCCGGCTTCGCCGTCGCGCAATTCGATGGCTTCGCGCGATCCGGTCGATGCGCCGGA
>NZ_JBSIPA010000523.1:0-4350 GCF_053574605.1 Caballeronia sp. M23-90
CGCTTGCAAACGCAGCGCCTCCACCGAAATGCTTTCTTGTGAAACGCGGATTTCGTCGCGCTTGACCTGGATGATGCGGTCGAGAATGTCACTCATATCGGATTCCGTTATTTGGCGAATTGCTGCGGCGTGATAATGCGCAGCGCGACGCCGTGCTCGCCGCCATCGCGCGCTGGCCGGATACGGTGAAGCTGACGGGCGTCGAATTATATGAAGGCGTGCTGCAGGATGAGTCGAAGGTGCGCGCGTTTTTACAGCACGCGGTGGACGTGACCCGCGAGCTGGTCGCGCAGGGCAAGATCGAACGCAAACCGGCGATCCTGTCGGGCGCGGGATCGGCCTGGTACGACGTCGTCGCCGATGAATTCGCGAAGGCGAATAGCGACGCCATCGAAGTAATCCTGCGTCCGGGCTGTTACCTGACGCACGACGTCGGCGTCTACAAGAAAGCCCAGAACGAGATTTTTGCGCGCAATCCGATTGCGAAGAAGATGGGCGAAGGGCTGAAACCGGCGTTGCAATTGTGGGCTTACGTGCAGTCGATTCCGGAGCCGGATCGCGTGATCATCGGCTTGGGGAAACGCGACGCAGCGTTCGATGCCGGCATGCCCGAACCCGCACGCCACTTCCGCCCCGGCACGCAAATGCCGCGCGACGTGGCGCCGGGAGAAGGCTGGGAAATCTTCGGCATGATGGACCAGCACGCGTACTTGCGAATCAAACCGGGCGATGACATCAAGGTCGGCGACATGATCGCGTTCGACATCTCGCACCCGTGCCTTACCTTCGACAAATGGCGCCAAATTCTCATTGTCGATGCGAAATATCGCGTGAAGGAAGTGGTCGAGACGGCGTTTTAAGCGTTGTCGCTGAGCGTGGCGTCGCTTTCCGAGGACGTCGACGCGACCTCGATGATGCGCTGCTCCAGCACACGCAGCGCGCCCGACAACGCCGTGATGGCTTCGTCGGGCAGCGTGGAAAGCGTTTCGCTCAGGAACGTGTTGCGGCGCGGCAGGCCGGCGTTGACGACCGCGCGGCCTTCGTCGGTGAGGATCACGTTGGAGATGCGGTTGTCGCGCTGATCCACGCTGCGGGCAATCCAGCCCAGCGCTTCGAGCGTTTTCAGTTGCCGCGTGAGCGCGCCCGGATCGACGCGCAGCCGCTCGACCAGCTTCTTCTGCGACAACTCGCCCGCATGATCGTGCAATGCGATCAGGATGCGCCAACGCGGCATAGGCTGGCCGACTTGCGACTCGAACGACTGCATGAACACACGATAAGTGCGTCCGAACTGCTGAATGACCGCGATGCGTTCCGTTTCGTCCATGCTGATTGATTCCCTGCTTCGCGTGTATGCCGCGCGTCCAACATTGAATTCATTCGGCCATGATGGCCGGCTCCACCTTCGTGCCCTTCAGGCGGACCGGCGGCACCCGCCGCGATTGCCACACGGCGACCACGGCAACGACCGCCGCCACCGCAATACCGATGTGGATTGCCGCCACCAGCGATTCACGCGCCGATTCCAGCAGCGCAACGCCGTTATGGCCTGCCGCGATCAGTTGCGACAAGAGCGTGGTCTGCGCTTCGTGGTTGATGAGGATTTGCGGATCGCTGAGATCGCCGAACCAGTGGCCGGCGTTGTCTTTATCGAGTGAAAGCCGCACGCCGCTTGCGTAGAGATGCGTAATCAGCGTGCCGGTCAGCGCCGTGCCGACCATGCCGCCAATCATGCGCAGCGATTGCAGCAACGCCGTCGCAATCCCCAGATGCTCACGTCCCGCCGTCAATTGCGCGAACACCGTCAGGTTAGGCATGACGAAACCGAGACCCATGCCGCCGAGCACCATGATTCCCATCAAGAGCGGCCGCGGCATGGAGCGCGTCGCGATCACCACGCCAAGACACGAGAGTGCGAGCAACGCGAAACCGACATACAGCATGGCGTTCGGGTTCTTCACCCGCGTGACGATCCGCCCGTTCAAAATGCTGCCGATAGTAATAAACACCACCAGCGGCGTGATGATCAGCCCGGCGTCCTTTGGCGACATGCCGAACCCGCCCTGGAACAACAGCGGCGCGTAGAACAGCAGCGAGAACATCGTGAAACCGCCGAGTATCGCCAGCGTGAAAAGTGCGGACAGGCTCTTGTTGCGGAACATATCGACTGGAAGAATGGCGTAATCGCAGCGACGCTCCCACTTCCAGAGCGCATAACCGCACGCTACGCTCACCACCAGCAGCACCAGCGTTCCCGCTGAAACGCCGTGCTTCGGCAACATCTCGACGAACAACTGCAACGAACCGAGCGCAATCGCGATCAGGCCCGCGCCTTGCCAGTCAAGTCGCATCTTGCCTTCATGCTTGATGTGGCGAAGGTGCGGCAGGAAGCGCCAGACGAAGAACACCGATATCAATCCGACGGGCAAATTGACATAGAAAACTGAGCGCCAGCCGTAATATTGGGTCAGGATGCCGCCGAGCGACGGGCCGACCGCATTGGCGATACCGAACGCCGAGCTCATCATGACTTGCCACCGCAGTCGCACGACGGAATCGGGGAACAGATCGGCAATGCACGCGAAAGCGGTTCCGACCAGCATGCCGCCGCCAATGCCCTGAAGGCCGCGCGCGAGCACGAGGAACAGCATGTCGTTGGCCATGCCACAAAGCGCAGACGCCGCGGTGAACACGACAATCGATGCAATCACGAACGGCTTGCGCCCGTAATAATCGCCGAGCCGCCCGAAAACAGGCACGGTAATGACCGATGTAAGCAAGTACGAGGTCGCAACCCAAGCGTACAGGTCGAAACCTTTAAGCTCGGCAACGATGGTCGGCAACGCCGTGCCGACCACGGTTTGATCGAGCGCGACCAGCATGGTCACGAAGCAGATTCCCAGCATCGCCATCAGCGATTCGCGGAAAGGGAGTACTTGTCCCGCGGAGTGATGCGCGGCAGTATGAACGGCCATTTTTTTGATACCGCAATGATTGACTTGTCAACAGACCGGGAATCATAGCACGCGATAATGCTCTAAATCAAAGCCTGAATCCTTCCTGGACCCTTTCGAAAAACATCATGGAACCGACGTCAATCTCCGTCTCGCCCCTTTCCCCGGAAGACCTGGCGACCTTGCGCCGCGCCAAGGAAGCGCTGGAAAGCCCGTCCCTGACGATGAAACTGGCGAGCGTGGTGGGCTCGCCCATCGAAAAGCTGATGGCGCGCATGCCGAACATCGCGCAGGAAAAAATCGATGACGCCACGCAGGCCGCGCTCAAGAAATGCCTGCAACTGGCGTTGCGCACGTTGACCAAAAGTTCAGTGGATGGCGTCCTGCTGCCGCCTGAAAAACCGCACAACCTGATGCACAAGCTCGCGGTGGCGACGACCGGCGCGGCGGGCGGCGCGTTCGGAATGTTCGCGCTACCGGTGGAATTGCCGGTCACGACCACGCTGATGTTCCGCTCGATCTGCGACATTGCACGCAGTGAAGGCGAAGACATTCATCTCATCGATACCCAGTTGCAATGCCTGATGGTCCTCGGCATGGGCGGCCCGAGTTCGAGCGACGACAACGCCGATATTGGTTATTTCATCGTGCGCGGGACGCTGGCGCAGTCGGTATCCAAGGCGACGAGCGAGATTGCCGCGAAGGGATTGAGCGGACATGGCTCGACGGCGTTGCTCAAGTTCTTGCAGACGGTGGCGTCGCGCTTTTCGGTGCAGGTCAGCGAACAGGTCGCCGCGAAGTCGATTCCCGCGATCGGCGCCGTGCTCGGGGCAATGGTGAATACGGTGTTTATCGATCACTTCCAGCAGATGGCGCACGGGCATTTCACCGTGCGCCGGCTGGAGCGCCAATATGGACAGCTCGCGGTGGAGCGCGCGTTTCAGACCATCGATATTTCCAGCGGCCGGTGAAGCGCTACGCGGCGGACGAACTGCGCCGCGTGTTCCAACGCCCGGTTCGCTTCCGGCACGAACGGCGCCAGCATCTGTAAAGCGTGCGGCATGTTCGGCAAGACTTGAAACTCTACGTTCACGCCCGCCGCTTGCGCTTTCTCGACGAAGCGCGTGGAATCGTCGAAGAGCACCTCCGTGTCGCCCGCCTGGATGAAGACCGGCGGCAAGCCATCGAAGCGTCCATATAACGGCGATACATACGGGTTGTGGACATCCGCGCTTCCTGTATAAAGCTTGCCCGCCGGCGCGATTGCGCGGCCGTAGAACATGGGGTCGCGGCCATTGTTGGTTGTGATCGATGCACCCGTCGCCGCCAGGTCCGTCCACGGCGAAAACAACACTGCGCCTGCGGGCATCGGGTCGCCGGCATCGCGCAATGCGAA
>NZ_JBSIPA010000524.1:0-4292 GCF_053574605.1 Caballeronia sp. M23-90
TCCGGCGATAACCGCTTCAAGCGTCTCTACATTCAAGGCGTATCGAATTCCGGCGATGCCATGACGTCCCTGCGCTACATGCGCCTCCAGGCAATGTTGCCCCTGCTCATTCATCGAGGCGAACCGCGATCGGCGCTCGTGATTGGATTGGGAACGGGTATCACGGGCGGCGCATTGCTGCCATATCCGGGACTCGAGCAACGTGTGGTGGCCGAGTTGCTGCCGGCGGTTGTTGCAGCCGCGCCGCAATTCAAGGGCAACTACGGCATGAGCACGGACCCACGCATCGATATCCGTCTTCACGACGGCCGCCGCGAACTGCTGCGCAACCCGCAACGCTACGACGTCATCACGCTGGAACCGCCGCCGCCATCCGCGGCCGGCGTAGTCAATTTGTACTCGTCGGATTTTTACAGGCTCGCGGCTTCGCGTTTGCAGGAAGGAGGTCTGGTTGCACAATGGCTGCCGTTGCCGACGCAAAATGAAGAGGACACGCGCGCGCTGATCAGGAGTTTCGTCGATGTATTTCCGTACGCAACGCTGTGGACCACGGAGTTGCACGAAATGATGCTGGTCGGTTCAATGCAACCCATCGAGCTCGATGTCCCGCGCATCACATCACGTTTTGAACAGCCAACGGTGGCGGCGTCGCTGCGCGAAGTTGGGATCAAGTCGCCTGCGGCGTTGCTGGCAACGTGGATCACGGATCGCGCGGGGCTCGAATACTACGCTGCCGATGCGCCGCCCGTCACCGATGATCGTCCTGCCATCGAATATGCTGCGTGGGTTCGTTCGGCGGATTTTCCAGATGTGCTGACGCATTTGCTCGCGTTGCGCGCGGAGCCGCCGCTCAAAGGTGCGGATGATGCGTTCGTGAATGCGATGCACGCGGAGTACGCGACGTTGCACACTTTCTATGATGCAGGGCTCGATGCGTATCGTGGCGATCGTGATGCGTGGCAAGCCAATATCCGCAGCGTCATGCAAGACGATGCGGATAATCCGTACTATCGGTGGTTCGTGGGGATTGGCGGTTAGGCGGGGTCGCCGGTTGCATGACCCCGTTCAACAGGCGTGATCAGGCGCACTGCTGTTCGCGTTCTTGCTCACGGCCAAGCGCCCTTGCCCGCAACGCGTGCTGATGCACGCGCTGCCGCTCTGCCGTCACCAGCTCGCGCTTGCCCTTGAGCGTCGCGCTCTTGAAGCGCGGATCGCCCATTGCGGCAACGTACATGTCCCATCTGTGCTTTTGATATCGGCGGAAAAACTCCGGGCCCGGCAAGCCGTTATCGCACGCGAGCAGCACGCCATAGTCGATGTCGGGCGCGTCGTTGAGAGAACGCAGTGCGGCGTCGAGTACTTCATAACGACGCGTCAAGGGAACCGTGCGCGGAAACAGCACGTGAAAGCGTTTGTACGGCAAGACCGTACTTTGCAACGCGGCTCGTTCGAGAGCCTGGATGACAAGAGCCAGCGGATTCGAGTCCATACCCATCTCCGGTTGATCGATAATCATCGTCATGCGTACATGACGCACTGTGACGCAGGAAAGACCGGCTGGTTTCGATCAGAAAACCAGCCGCGCGATGAAGCGGGTTATCGGGGTGCTGTGACCACGACGTACTGCACTTGCGTTCCGTAGTACTGAGGCTGATACCAGTTCGGGCCGCAATGCTGATAAGCGATGCCGTTGACGATCACGTTCGAACAGCTCGGCGGCAACGTAGCGACCGTCGCGCCGACCACGACCGCCGTTGTCACGCCCACCGCCACGCCGACAGCAACAGGATCGACGTACCAGCCGTCGTGGTAATGATCGTCATCGTGATGATGGTGGCCGTCGTCGTGGTGGCCATCGTCGTGGTGGCCATCGTCGTGGTGACCGTCGTCGTGGTGACCGTCGTTGCCGCCGCCGTTGTTGTGATCGCCTCCGCCGTTGTTGTGGTCACCGCCTCCGCCGTTGTTGTGATCGCCTCCGCCACTGTTGTGGCTACCACCACCCCCTCCGTTGTTGTTATGGCCGCCGCCACTGCCTCCGCCACCATGGCTTTCACCTACGCCGTGCTGCATGCCGCCACCCGGACGGCCGCCTTGCGGCATGCCGCCGCCGTGAAACCCTCCGCCGCCATTGAAACCGCCCCCCGGCGGCGCATGGATACTGGTGCGCGCGCCGCCGCGAAAGCCGAATGCATACGCGCTCATGGATGTCGCGAGGAAAACGCCGGCAATGCCGGCAACTGCAATTTGTCTGGTGCGAAACATCATTCACTCCCCTCAAACGGCGTGCGCACAGCAGGCTTGAGTTCAATAGCCTTCGCGTTTGCCGCCGGCCGGAAAGTAAAGGTCGATGCCGGGAATTCCGGATTGATCTTCCAGTGATAAGTCACGACGTGCCGCGGATGCGCACTCTGCGATGTATCGACGATCGCCATGCGGCATGGCAACGGACGCGAGCCGCTCTGGATCCATATCTCCCAGTCGGCGCCGCTTTGCTGGTACGCGTAGTGGTTGCACCAGCGTGTATCGACGCGCTCGAGCCCAATGAACAACGCCGATGTCAGCGTGGAGTCGTCGACCTTGCCGTCGCCCCAGTAGAACAAGTCGGCAAGCGGTGTATCGATGTTGTAGATGCTCGCCAACTCGCGCACGAGTTCGTCGTTTGTCGGAGGCGCGGGGTTGGTCGAGTAATAGCCCGGCGTCGTGTCGTAGATCGTGAAATGGCGACCGTCGTAGACGAGTCCCTTCTCGCCGCGGCTGCCTGTGATGTCCGCCCTCATGCGGTTCGGGCGCTGAACCTTGACATCGGTTTCGTGAAGAAACGCGACGGTCTGGCCGCTGTCGAGAACGGCATCGGTTGCGGTCGATGCCGAGACCTCGAAGCGGCTGAGCGAGCGCAGGTATTGCGACATTGCGCCTAATGCATCGAGGGCTTTTTGCTGGCGCTCGGGCTGCACGGTCGTTGCCGTGCCGCTGGCCGGCTGCGGACTGGACTGCGCTATTGCGTTTGTCGCGCCCATACCGTACGCGATGCACGCGACGGCAAGCGCGACGCGCGCGGGTTGATACTTACGGCTTGGCACATCGTCCTCCTTACTGAAAAGTAGCGCTGATCGAAAGCTCGACGGCATTGCCCTTCGGCCGGTTGAGCACTTCGAATTCGTTCACCCATCTGAGCGACGCCGATACCGGCGTGCCGCTCACTTTTCCTGCGTATGTGACCATCGGTCCGATACCAACGGAATGGCCCTTCGCGCCTCCAATGACGTTGGCGAGACCACCGCTGTCATCGCTGATCTGCTGGATCCATCCGCCGACCACACCCACGCCCCAACCGCTTGTGAAACGCTTGAGGGCGAGCAGGTCGAGCACGCTGATTGGTGCGTTGTGATAGTGAGTTTTATCGTTAGGTGTATAGAAGTTGATGCCGTAGTTCGCTGAAAGCTCAATGTTGTGCTCCGGCAAGAGCTTCGTATAAGCAACGGTTGGAATAAACGTCCACGTGTTCTGTCCGGCATTCGCAAGCCGGCTGGTGCTATAGGCGCCGCTAGGCGCGTACATCTGGACGCTCAACGCAATATGGTCGGTCTTCGTCAGGTGATAACCCGCCACGACCGGCGTGAACAGGATGTCGGCGAATTGCGTGGCCTTGTCGTTCGGCAGTCGGCCGTCGAACGACGACGCCGATGTCCACTGGAACGGCACGCCGAACTGCGTGGCGAAGTTCCATCCGCCAAGCGTTACGCCCCACGTCTTCACCGCGTTCAACAAGGTGTACGAGACGTGATAGTTGAGACCCGCTGTAACCGTTCCCGCAACCGGGATGCTCCTGCTCGTTCCGAGCGAGCCTTCGTAGTAGATCGTTGTGATGGAAAAAATCCAGTCCGACGAAGGCGGCACGATGCCCGCATAAGGCATCACCTGCATGCCCGTAATCGGCCGTCCGATCCCGCCCTCCGTTGCTCGGCTGGCGACGGGAACAGAGAGTGTCACGGCGGCGCACACGACTGCACTAATGTCCTTGCGCAGGCCGCAGCGTTTGCGTGCCTGCCTGATCGACGTCTCCATGCTGCCTCCTCGCTGATGGGTTGTCGTGCTCGCCTGAATACATCTCCGTAAAGCTACTGAACTGTATAACCGCGTCCCTGCATGCATGCCGAGTACGAGCGCCAGTAGGTGCTCATTTCAGCCTGCTGACTCGCCTGCGCGTTCTGTGCCTGTGCTGCATGCTGCCGCCGGCTTCGCACACCGCCGGCCACCGCGCCGGCCACGGCGCAGCAGTGGGCGCCACGGCA
>NZ_JBSIPA010000525.1:0-4291 GCF_053574605.1 Caballeronia sp. M23-90
CGTTACGGCGCATCGACGAAAGCCAAAGACGGCCCAAGTTGACACTTCTTAACAGCGCGTCGTGCAAACGAGCTGTTGCACTGAGCTCACCGGCGAATGTTTGCGGAAAAACGAGATAGAACCCTTCTGATCGACAGTTTCGCTGCTCGTCTCGGTTGGTGGACCCGGAGTTGTGCTCGCTTGCTTGGTATGCGGGACACTCCGGGTTTTTTTGTGCCTGATTTCCTGAGACTGGGGCATCGAGCGTTGTCATTTCACCACGATATGTTTCGCGTTGCGCAATCGTTTGCGCGCGCCATTTCTGAAAGAATAGTTCGTTTTTTGAATACAAACGCAAAACATCGCCTGGTATTGGGGATCGGCGAGCGGCAGAAGAGCGCGGTTCGCCCCGCTTGCACAGGCGTGTCAGCTCGAAAACTCGCTTGTAGCCGTCGCCATTCTTTGGAACAGATTTCCACATCCTTGAGTTCAACAACTATTTCGTCAATCGAATCAAAGTAGTGGGGCGTTTCTAAACTCGTGCGAATAGGACGATTCGTATTGAGTCGTAAGTCGCCTGAAAATTACTCTCATGACGTTGGTCGCGGCGGGGGCCGCACGCCGGATTACCCTGCAGTGGCGGAGGGCTTGACGCGGCTCAGTGAGGAATAGGTCAAATCTTAGAAAGCACCTCGCTTCGCCGAAGGAACATTGAGAGTGTTCCTATATTGGGCGACTTGTCACCCGTGTTCTTATTCGTAACGGCGTGTTGCCAAAATAATCGTTGCCGGATCGGCCTCGAATTGACCCGATGTGCAAATAAAACTGAGAGGCCGAATTGAAACTGCGAATCGTTCTGGCAGACGATCATCCGTTCGTTTTGCTTGGCATTCGAGCGACCTTCAGTACGGATGAGAACCTGGAAGTCGTTGGCGAGGCCGCAAGCGCTGCCGAGCTGCTGCGATTATTGAGCACCATGTCCTGTGACGTGCTTGTTACGGACTTCGCCATGCCCGAGCTGGGTTCGCAGGCGGAGGACGGGTTGCGCCTCATCAAGCGAGTGCGACGGGACTGGCCGGAGATTCGTATCGTCGTGCTGACCAGCGTGAGCAACGTCGCGATCCTGCGCTCGATCCTGAGCGCGGGCGCAATGGGCCTGCTCAACAAGGTCGAATCGATGGATCAGCTCGCGGCGGCCGTCAAGTTTGCGGGCGTCGGGCGCCGGTATCTGAGTTCATCGGTTGTCGATGCGCTGGCCGTGGCCGGTGCGGAGAACGATCTGCTCGGTGAAGGTCCGCGCCTGTCACCTCGCGAAATCGAAGTAGTACGTATGTTTGCAAGCGGCCTTTCGATTACCGAGATCGCGCAATTCATGAAGCGCGACGTGCGCACCATCAGCCGTCAAAAACGCGACGCCATGAGCAAGCTCGGTGTTCAGAACGATCCCGGATTGTTCGCATTCGCGCGCGCGTACGGCCTCACGTAAATGAGATTTCTTAACTTGAAATGCTTTCAGAGGCATCTTATGTCGATGGCGGCGCGGATCAACGATCCTGCAGCAGGCCACGCAAAAAGAGGCACAGTACAACCCGCCTTGAGCGGACGCATCACCCGGGCGGACATCGGGTTTAAAAAGGTTAGGAAATGATTGCGTTCACTCAACGAATCAGATTGGCGGTCGCCGACGATCATCCTTTAGTCGTTCTTGCCATAGAGCGTCTGATTGCCAGTCTTAAAAACATCGAGATCGTGTGCCGCGCGCAGGATTCCACGGGTCTGATCGCATCGCTCGAGCAGGAGAAATGCGACGTTGTCATCATGGACTTCTACATGCCCGGCGGTACGTACGGCGACGGCATAGACTTGATCAAGTTCATTGTTCAGCATCATCCGAAGACCGCAATTGTTGTCCTGTCGATGACAACAGACGCCGACCTCATCGCTCGGGCGCTCGACGCCGGTGCGAACGCCGTGGTCAGCAAACAGGACCGACTGGAATTGATCTACGTGGCCATCGTCAACGTGCTTGCGAAGGAGGAGTACCTTGGGCCGTCGATACGTGAGCTTCTCGCCGGTGCGACTTCGGCGCATCGGGTGGACCAGATCCGGAAAAAGCTCACGCGCCGCGAACTTGACGTAATCGTCCGCTATGCGAGCGGCGAGAACATTACTGAAATAGCGCGTGAGCAGGGTCGTAGCGTCAAGACCATCAGCGCACAGAAATGCGGAGCCATGCGCAAGCTCGAGTTGAACACGGACGCAGAACTTTACCAATTTGCGCTTCAGAGTGGCCTGATTCAAATGCAGCAGTCCGGGTGATAGCTTAAAAGCCGCATCGGAATGCGTAACTCATCACGTAGACAGCGAAAGCATTAACAAGTGGATTCGAAAATCCGGATTATCCTGGCCGATGATCACGCGGCCGTCAGAGAGGGCATCAGTGCCTGGCTTCAGTGCGATCCGCGTGTGGAAGTGGTGGCGACCGCCGGCGACACCGAGTGCCTCGCAGACCTGATCGGACGGTTTCCGTGCGAT
This sequence comes from Caballeronia sp. M23-90, assembly GCF_053574605.1. NCBI lineage: Bacteria > Pseudomonadati > Pseudomonadota > Betaproteobacteria > Burkholderiales > Burkholderiaceae > Caballeronia > Caballeronia sp. M23-90. The sequence goes on from NZ_JBSIPA010000525.1 coordinate 2,515, forward strand.
ATCGTGATCTCGGACATCGGCATGCGGGGTATCGACGGCAAGAGCAATGCCATAGCGTTCTTGCGGTCCTTTCTTGGGCAGCCAGAGCGGGCGCGCCTGATCGTCGTCACCATGATTGCGCAACCTCAGATGCTCGCCGGTCTGCTCGAGCTTGGGGCCGACGGCCTCTTGGACAAGCGTGATTGCATTGAGTCCTTGAATGAGGCGATGGCCGCGGTGATTCGCGGCGAGTGCTTTGTGTCAAAGCATGTGGAAGCGCTGCTGAAATCCCATGCCGGGAATAAACCCGGCCGGGCAGGCGTCTTGAGCGCGCGCGAATGGGAAGTGTTCCAGTTGTATGCCGCTGGCAAGTCACTCATTGGCATTGCGGAGCATCTCGGAAGAAGCGTCAAGACCATAGGCACGCAAAGGCGCAACGCCATGCGAAAGCTCGGTCTCGAAACGGAAACGCAACTCCTGAACTATCTCAGGCAGATCGGGCTTTCTTGAGCCGCTCTCGTCGCGCCCGCAGCACCGAGAAAAACGTAAAAACCAATCCTCATTCAGTCAGACGTGTTTAGGAATGCTCTGATTAATCGGGCGGATCTTTACGCCCAGACTCGATCTCTTTACTCCCCGATGTTTGCCGTCCCGCGACGATTGCCGTGCGGTTACGCATCGGGCGACGGAGCTCAACGTGGGACGGAAGACGATATGTTCAAGAAGATATTAAGCGAGTGCGTCGGAACGTTTTCGCTCGTCTTTTTCGGTTGCGGCTCCACGGCGCTCGCCAGCGGTTATTTTCGCACGGACCTCGGCCTCATTTGTCAGGCGGTGGCCTTCGGCCTTGCTGCTACCACGCTCGTATATGTGTTGCGTCCCATCTCCGGCGCGCACTTCAATCCAGCGGTAACGGTTGGATTTGCCGTCGCCAATCGATTTCCCGTACGCGACCTCATACCAACTATCGCGGCGCAGGTTTGCGGCGCGATTGCCGGGGCGTGGCTTCTTTATGTTGTGGCCAGCGCGCGGCCTGGCGTGTTGCCGGGTCCCGTTGCACTTGGTGTGAACGGCTACGGCGTTCATTCCCCCGCTCGTTACCAACTGCACGCGGCGTTGATTGTGGAAGTGCTGATGACCTTCGTCTTCGTGCTCGTCAATCTTGCCGTGACGTCGGGCAAACGCATGCGAGCCAGTGGTGCGGCGCTGATCGGGTTGTCTTTGACCTTGTGTTCGCTGCTGGCCATTCCCGTCACGAATGCGTCCCTCAATCCGGCGCGATCGACCGGTCCCGCGCTTGTCATGGGAGGCTGGGCACTCGACCAGTTGTGGCTCTTCTGGGCAGCGCCGCTTGCAGGGGGCGTGCTCGCAGGCTTCTTCTATCCCACGCTCCAGCGCAACGCTTCAGCCGATAACAGTCCCATACAAAACACGGGCCGTGTCGGCGGCGTGCTGGACAAACAGCCGCTATGACCAGCGCGCATCGACCCTTCCTGCACGCCATGTCAACTTCCCCAATACCCCGCCTGGCTCGCGTGATGACGCTGTTCATGCTCGTCCTGATGGGGTCGGGCGTGTCTGCTGATCCAGTGCGTGCCGAACAATCGCTGGATCATTATTCGACACTCACCATCGGTGCTCTCGCAAACGGGACCGCGAAAACGGTGATGCAAGCCAATGGTGAGCCGGTCGGCGTCAGCGCGGATGGTTTGAATGAATCGGCGAGACGTGGATCGCAAACCGGCGAAGAGGCCCCGGCGCTCGACCTCAGCGCCGACGAACGCGCCTACCTGCGCTA
>NZ_JBSIPA010000526.1:0-4285 GCF_053574605.1 Caballeronia sp. M23-90
TCGCTCGTGATCGCGACACGCGGCATCGATATCTCCGTAGGCGCCGTCGTCGCCATCACGAGCGTCATGCCCAGCGACACCAGCACGAGCGGCGCCGCACGATTGAGGATATCGATGGGCGCGCCGAACCAGTGGCCATCGAGTACGGAAATCGAGAGGAAATGCGCGTTCTGGCTCAGGTCGAGCAGAATCAGCAACACGAGCGTGAGAGCCGGCCATACGAGAGGATGTTGCAACGCTGCCTTGATCGGGTTCACTGGCTGCCTCCTGCTATCAACCGGTACACCTGGTCTTCCGACGTCGCGTGCCCCTCGACTTCCGCCACCTTGCGCCGGTCGCGCAGCACCGCGATCCGGTGGCTCACGCGCACCACTTCGTTCACCTCCGAGGAGATGAACACAATGCCAAGGCCTTTCGCGCACAGCGCCAGCACACGATCCATGATTTCGAATTTGGCTGCAACGTCGATACCGCGCGTGGGTTCATCGAGAATCAGCATCTTCGGCTCGGTCGCAAGCCAGCGCGCGAGCAGCACCTTCTGCTGGTTCCCGCCAGAGAGAAGTCCGATTGGCTGCTCTGCGTCGCGCGCCTTGATGCCAAGCCGCCCGATATAGTCATCGGCTATTTCGCGTTGTTTCGCCTTCCCTATGACGCGCCACCAGCCGCGTTGCACCTGCAGCGCAAGCACGATGTTCTCCCGTATGGAAAGCTCCGCAACAATGCCTTCCTTCTTCCTGTCCTCGGGGCAATACCCCACGCCGCGGCGCACGGCATCGCGAGGCGAGCGAAGTTTCACTGCCTTCCCGCCGATGGACATGCTGCCCGCGTCCGAACGCTCAGCGCCAAAAAGCAGGCGCGCGGTCTCGGTGCGGCCGGACCCGAGCAGGCCCGCGAGGCCGAGGATCTGGCCGGGCTGCACATCTATATCGATGGGATTCATCACGCCACGCCGGCCGCTGCCGCGCATGGTGAAGAACGGCGGCACCAGACTCTTCTTTGCCGGCGGTTCATCAGCCGCGCGTTTCAGGCGCTCGGTCATGCGTTCATGGCCCACCATCTTCGAAACCAGCAGTTCCACCGGCAGATCGCGGGCCAGATATTCGCCTTCACGCTCGCCATTGCGCATGACCGTGATGCGGTCCGAGACCGCGTAGGTCTGCTCGAGAAAATGCGTGACAAAGAGGATCGCGATGCCCGATTGCTTGAGCTTCTGCAGCACGCCGAAAAGCCGCGCGACTTCTCCTTCGTCGAGGCTCGACGTGGGTTCATCGAGAATCAGCACACGCGCATCCACCGATACCGCTCGCGCGATCGCAACCATCTGCTGCACCGCGATCGGGTAGGTATCGAGTGACTTGGTCACATCGAGATATACGTTCAGGTCGGCCAGCGCCGCCTCGGCACGCGCACGAATGGTCTTCCAGTCGATAGCGCCATGCCGTTTCGGCTGCCGTCCGGCAAACACGTTTTCGGCGACGGACAGATTCGGACACAGGTTCACTTCCTGATACAGCGTCCTGATTCCAGCCGCTTCCGCATGGAGCGGCGTTGCGAAACTGACCGCCTCGCCACCCAGCCGGATCTCGCCGGCGTCGTGCGCGTGGACGCCGGTGAGTACGTTGATGAGCGTCGACTTGCCAGCGCCGTTCTGACCCATCAGCGTATGGATCTCGCCGGGCAACAACCGGAAGTCCACGTTCTGCAGCGCCTTGACGCCCGGGAACGACTTCGAGATACCGATGGTTTCAAGGATGGGCGAAGCGATCATGGAGTCTCGCCGCTCAGTATTTACGCTGCGGCAGGATCTGCGCCGCGACGCTCATGGGGAACACGGTTTCGTCGGTGACGATGCGCTTGGGCAACTCCTTGCCCGCCACCACTTCTTTCACCGCGGTCATGAGTTGCGGGCCGAGCAGCGGACTGCATTCGACGTCCACATTGATCTTGCCGGCCACCATGGCTTCGAAGCCGCCCTTGGTGGCGTCGAACGAGACCACGCTCACGTCCTTGCCCGGCTTGACGCCGGCTTCTTCCATGGCCTGGATCGCACCGAGCGCCATGTCGTCGTTATGCGCGTAGACCACGTTGATCTGCTTGCCGTAAGTCTTGATGAAAGCTTCCATGACCTGCTTGCCGCCAGCCAGCGTGAAGTCGCCGCTTTGCGAAGCGATGACCTTGAACTTTGGATCGTTCTTGATCACTTCCAGCAGCCCGGCACGACGGTCATTTGCGGGCGCGGAGCCGACCGTGCCCTGCAACTCGGCAATGTTGATCGGACCGGCTTCGTTCTTGTAGCGCTCTTCGAGCCATTTGCCCGCGCGCCGGCCTTCTTCCAGGAAGTCCGAACCGATCATGGTGACGTACAGGGATTTGTCCTTCACGTCGATATTACGGTCAGTGAGGATCACTGGAATCTTCGCGGTTTTCGCTTCGATGAGCACCGGTTCCCAGCCGGATTCGACCACCGGCGAAAACGCGATCACATCGACTTTCTGGGCGATATAAGAACGGATCGCCTTGATCTGGTTTTCCTGTTTCTGCTGGGCATCGGAGAATTTCAGATTGATGCCGGCATCCTTGGCCGCGCTTTTGACCGATACGGTATTGGCGGTGCGCCATGCGCTCTCGGCGCCCACTTGCGAAAAGCCCAGGGTGATTTTCTTGTCGTCGGCCTGGGCGTTCAGGCTTGCGCCCAGCAATAGCGCAGAACCAAGCAGCGCACCAATGGCTGCGCGTCGAGCATGTCTCATGGTTGTCTCCGATTTATTTGTGTTTGTAATCGGTACTGCCGCGCTTCTTTGCCGCTCATGCGGGATGGGCGGTCATTGGACTCAGGACGTACCGGAACGAAGCGTAGCGCCGGGGTGCATGGCGGTCCAATCAGTTATTTGGCATTTGCGATACCAGGAATGGTATGGCGGAGGGGTGGTGGCCGAGCGGCGGAACGATCCGTGCGCCCGCTTTATCCGATGTGCGAATGTTTTACGCGCGCAGGCGAGACTTCCATGGTCGTCAGTTCCTGGACGATGCCGCAGTCACCCACGGCTTGCTCCACCGGGCAGCGGCTTCGCAGACTGGTCAGTTGCGCCTTCAACTGCTGCAATTCCTCGATCCGATGATCGACGTGCGAGATGTGTTCATCGACCAGTGCGTTGATGGCGCCGCACTGCTCCGCCGGCTTGTCCGTCAGTCCCAGCAGGGCCCTGATCTCGTCATGCGCCATGTCGAGCGCCCGGCAATTCCTGATAAAACGCAGCCGCTCGACGTGGACAGCCGAGTAATCCCGATAATTCCCGCCCGTGCGCTCGGCATCGGGCATCAGGCCTTCTTTCTCATAAAAACGGATCGTTTCCGTCGTGCAACGTGCGCTTTTGGCGAGTTCTCCGATTTTCATGCGACCTCCGTGTTAGCGCTTGACCTTGAAGTGGTGGGCTGGCGTTATGCGCTCGCATCGCTTGAACGGCGCAGCGGCGCGAGCGCGTTGCAGATCACGGCGTTGGGTATCGGCTTGATGTGCCTGTTGCTGATTGCCATGACACGCAGCGACTTGATCGCCGGATGGCGGCAATCCACTCCGCCCGATGCGCCGAATCAGTTTCTCATCGATATCCAGCCCGACCAGCGCGCCGGCGTCATGACCTATCTGCAGCAGCATGGCCAGGCCGATGTCGCCCTGTCGCCGATGGTGCGAGGCCGTCTCGTCGCGGTCAACGGCAAAGCGGTCAGCCCCGACAACTACGAGAAAGCCGATGCAAAACGGCTGGTCGACCGCGAATTCAACTTGTCGTACACCACGGAGCTGCCAAGCGATAACCGTCTGGTTGGCGGCGATTGGTACGGCACGGACGGCAAGGCACAAGTATCGATAGAACAGGGCCTCGCCAAGACCATAGGCGTGAAGCTCGGCGACACGCTGCGTTTCGATGTCGCCGGCATGCAGGTGGAAGGGCCGGTCACGAGTCTGCGCAAGGTCGACTGGAATTCGTTCAAGGTGAACTTCTTCGTTCTGATGCCGCCGCCGTCCATCAGCGACCTGCCCGCCACGTTCATCACGAGTTTCCATTTGCCGCCGGGGCAGCAGGGATTGATCGACGGGTTGGTCGGGCAGTATCCGAATGTGACCGCCATCGATACCGCGCCGATCCTCGCGCAAATCCAGCGCGTGCTGGAACAGGTCATTGGCGCCGTGCAGTTCCTTTTCATCTTCACGCTGGCAGCAGGCGTGCTCGTGTTGTACGCCGCGCTCGCCGGTACGCGCGACGAACGCATGCGCGAGTCCGCGCTA
>NZ_JBSIPA010000527.1:0-4281 GCF_053574605.1 Caballeronia sp. M23-90
ACTACGAGCGTCTCAAGCTTTTGCTGCTCAATCTGGGTCACACGATGCTCGCCGAACTCTGGCTCGCCGGGCAATCCGCAGCCGACGCAACCGTGCTCGATGCCATGCGCAACGCCGCATGGCGCGAAAGTCCTTTCGAAATGGCATACGGCATACCGCTGTCTCCCTCATTTAGTTTTACGCTGTCATTTCGCGTTGACCTTCTTCTGGCGATCGGCTGAAAACGTCCAAAAGCGGCAATTCAAACAACCGCTCTTCCGGAGCGCCTTGACTGGCAAGGCGCACGCGACGTATTGAAACAAAAATTCGTTTAGACCTCAGTCAGGAGAATTTCTGTTTAGCCGAAAAGCAAAACGAAGAAGCTTTGAGCGCGAAAACGCGTAATCATTGACGAACGAACGTTCGTAAATAAATTAGGAGATTCCCTATGGAGTAATTGGCGAGAAATGTGTGGACGTAAAAAAACCGGTTTCGCACGAGGGCAGAAACCGGCTTTTCCTGACGGATGCGCAGGGCGTTCAGCAGAGTTACATCAAGCGATCAGTCCCGCTGCTTCGTCGGCGCCGATTGCGAGATTCATGCACTGGATCGCCGCGCCCGATGCGCCCTTGCCCAGGTTGTCCAGACGAGCGACGGTGACAAAATGCTCGTCGTTGCCGAAGACGAAAAGGTCGACGCGGTTGGTGTCGTTGTTGGCCTGGACATCGAAGAAACCCTCGTCGAGATTGCTGTCCGCATTGAACGGCAGCACGCGCACGAACGGTTCGTTGGCGTAATACTCGGCGAAGAGCGATTGCACATCTTGCGGCTTCGCGGCGCGCGTCAGTTGCTCCGGCGAGAAGTAAGTCGTGACCGCCAGGCCCTTCAAAAAGTTACCCACGATAGGCGTGAAAACCGGCGCACGCTTCAGCCCTGAGCGCACGGCCATTTCCGGCAGATGCTTGTGCGTCAGGCCCAGCGCGTAGGGACGCGGGCTCATCAGCTTCGGATTGCCGGCCATCTCGAATTCCGCGATCATCTTCTTGCCACCGCCGCTGTAGCCCGTGATGGAATACGCGTGCGCCGCGAAGTCGGCGGAAACGAGGCCGCTCGAAACCAGCGGTTTCATGGCGAGCAAAAACGCCGACGCATGGCATCCCGGCACGGCAATGCGCTTCGCCGAGCGCAGGCGTTCGCGTTGGGCGGGCATCAGTTCGGGCAGGCCATACGCCCAGTCGTCCTGCGTGCGAAACGCCGTGCTGGCGTCGATCATCACCGTGCGATGGTTATCCGCATTTACCAGCGACACCGATTCGCGCGACGCCACGTCCGGCAAGCACAGGAACGTCACGTCCGACGCGTTGATCAGCCGGCGGCGCTCTTCCACGTCCTTGCGGCGCGCGTCATCGATACGCAGGATCTCGACGTCACGCCGCGCCGACAGATACTCGAAAATCTTCAGGCCGGTGGTGCCTTCCTGTCCGTCGACAAATACTTTGGTGGTCATCTTGATCTCGCTGGTTCGGTCGCGCGGCGGGCGTTGAATCGGTCCTGCCGATGCGCGGTAAAAACGCCATTTTAATGCGCCTGCGCGTCAGCGCGATGGCATTGCGGGGGCCGCGCCAAAAACGCAGGCAAAAAAAAGCCCGCGCATGATTGGCGGGCTGAATCCATATCAGTGGAGACATGGAGGAGACGAATCCACTGTACCGGAACCATTGGTGCAGCGCAACATCTCCTTCGCTATGTGTCTTACAGATACAACACTCAGGGCTGCGTCATCGACAGGATAAAACCCAACTGATCGATCGAAACCGGCTTGATCAGATGGACATCGAAGCCGGCTTCCTGCGTCATTTCATGATGTTGTGGCTGGCCCCAGCCGGTCAGCGCGACCAGCAGCATGGACGCGCCATCCGGCAAGGCGCGCAATGCGCGGGCGGCGGAAAGGCCGTCCATCGGCGACATGCCGAGGTCGAGGATCACCACTTCCGGCCCGAATTGCCGCGCTACATCCAGCGCCTGCATGCCGGAACACGCCTGCGCGACCTGATGGCCGAGGCCGGTCAGCAAGCTGGCGAGACAGCTCAGGGCGTCGTCGTCGTCATCGGCTATGAGAACACGCTTGGTCATGACAGTCCCCTGTTTGCCTTATTTGCCCGATACCGCGAGCGACAACTTGCCCGAGCCAGCCGTCGTCGCCGTGATCTGCGTGCGTTGCCCGCGCTCGCCGATATAAAAATGCTGGCGCGCCGCCGAATTCTGATCGTGCGTGGCTTCCGGCAGGCACGACGCGATGTCCGCCGCGACCGCTTGCAACGCGTCCTTCGTCGAGCCTGAATCGGCTGCTTTGGTCCATGTACAAGTGAGCGTGCCGCCCTTCGCCGCGCATTGCGCGTCCTGGCCGTAAGGCTGGGCGACGGTATTGGCGTCGCCGGGTTGCACGGATGAGAATCCGCCCGGCGCAGCCGCGACGATGCGCTTGAGCGCGCTGCAGGGCGCGGGGGTATCGTCGGCGAGGGCGAATGTGGGCATGTTCAGGCAAAGCACGCCAATGCCCGCCGATGCCACCATGAACATAAGACCCCGAAGAGTGCTTTTCATATGGTCGCTGTCCTGTCTCCGCATCATCTTTTTTTACGCTCGCAAGGGCTTGTCGCAGCCTGCGCGCGGCGTGTCCGTGTGTCTGTGCGCCACCGAATGCTTCCCGGTTCGATACCACCCGGAACCAGAAGGCGAACGGCGCGCCAAGTATACGGAACGTTGCCGCGCATTGTCGTTATTTATTGCGGATGCGACCGCCACCTGTTTTTATCGCTGAGCAAAAATCACACCTTCCTTCCTGCCCGCCGCGCAGCGACTTTGCCAAGCACCGCGAAGTCCTTGTCGCCGTCGCCGTGAGCAAGCGCCTCGATCAGGTTGTCGCGCACGAGGCTGCCCACCGGCAGCGTCACGTTGACCGCGTCGCCGGCGGCAAGCGCGAGACGGACGTCCTTCAAACCGAGGCGCGCCTTGAACAACGCGGGTTCATAGCGGTTATCGGCAATCATGCGGCCGTAGCCCTGATAGACCGGACCCGGGAACAGCGTGTTGCTGATGACATCCAGGAACGTGTGCGGGTCGATGCCGTGCCCGGTCACCAGTGAAGCCGCTTCGGATGTCGTTTCTATAGCCGATGCCAGCATGAAGTTTGCCGCGAGTTTGAACACGTTCGCGTGCTGTGGCGTGGCGCCGACGCGCCAGGTCTTTTGTCCGATGACATCGAATACGGGCTGCACTCGGTTGATTGCATCATCGGCGCCGGCCGCGATGATATTCAGCTTTCCCGCCGCCGCCACGTCCGGCCGTCCGAGCACGGGCGCCGCGACATATGCCACGCCGTGATGCGCGTGCAGGGCAGCAAGTTCCTCGCAGAGCGCGACCGAGATCGTCGCCATGTTCGCGTGCACGATGCCTTTGGGCGCGCGCTTGAGCAAACCGCTGTCGATCAGGACGGCGCGCAACGCGGCGTCGTCGGCGAGCATGGAGAACACGGCGTCGCCCGCAAAGGCTTCTTCCGGCGACGCCACCACGGTCGCGCCTTCGTCGGCGAGCGGTCTGGTTGCATCGGGCGAACGGTTCCAGACGCGTACCGTGTGGCCTGCCTTCAGCGCGTTCAACGCCATCGCGCTGCCCATTCCGCCGATTCCAATAAAGCCGATATCCATGTCCTGCTCCTTTGTGATGTGCTTGCCAAAGCAAACGCGTCGAACCGATGCGATACTCAAAACCATGACGACTGCCACGTTCCGTTTTCATCGGGAGTTGAATGAGTTCCTGGCGCGAGCGCAGCGCGACCGGGTGTTTGCCTGCGGGTGTCCGGCGGCTTCGACCACGAAGCACATGATCGAAGCACTCGGCGTGCCCCATACGGAAGTTGCGCTGATTCTACGGAATGGCGCGCCGGTGCGCTTTGACGAGGCTGTCGAGGAAGGCGATTTCATCGATGTCCATCCGGTCGGCGCCGTGTCGCGTTCGCTCGATACCGCTCAGCTTCTGCGTGCGCCGTTGCGGCTCGATACGCTGCGGTTTATAGCCGATGCCCATCTTGGCGCGCTTGCGCAACGGCTTCGGCTCGCGGGTTTCGACACACGCTATGACAACCATTTCCCCGACGATGAAATCGAGCAGCTCGCGCTCGACGAACATCGCGTGGTGCTCACGCGCGATCGCGAATTGCTCAAGCGCCGCACGCTGGTCCACGGCTGTTACGTGCGTGCGCTGCAACCCGATGCGCAATGGCGCGAAGTCGCCGTGCGGCTA
>NZ_JBSIPA010000528.1:0-4266 GCF_053574605.1 Caballeronia sp. M23-90
CGTACCGACGGCGGCTTCGAAATCATCAAGCTGGTCGAGCGCCGCACGGGTCAGGGTCAGGCTGCCGATGCGCCCAAGCTCGTGCAAACGCACGTTCGTCACATTCTGCTGCGCGTGACCGATGGCATGTCCGAACCAGGTGAATCCGCAACTGATCCGTACCGACGGCGGCTTCGAAATCATCAAGCTGGTCGAGCGCCGCACGGGTCAGGGTCAGGCTGCCGATGCGCCCAAGCTCGTGCAAACGCACGTTCGTCACATTCTGCTGCGCGTGACCGATGGCACGTCGGAACCCGCAGCGCGTCAAAAGCTGCTTGAAATCAAGGCAGACGTGGCGAAGGGCGGCGATTTCGCCAATTACGCACGGACTTACTCGTCGGACGGCTCGGCATCGCAGGGCGGTGATCTCGGCTGGATCAGCCCGGGTGAAACCGTGCCGGAATTCGAGCGCGCCATGAACAATCTGAAAGACGGCGAAGTCAGCGATCCGGTGCGTTCGGAATACGGCTATCACCTGATCCAGGTGCTCGGACGTCGCGAAGCAGAAGGCTCGGTGCAGCAACAGCTTGATCTGGCGCGTCAGGCCATCGGTCAGCGCAAGGCCGAGCAAGCTTATTCCGACTGGCTGCGTGAACTGCGTGACACCGCTTACGTCCAGTACAAGGGCGCCGCCGCACAGCAGGCCCTGAACCAGTAAAAGGTTGTCCGAATGGAACCAGCAAGCCGCTCACTGTCCATAGCCATCACCACCGGGGAGCCGGCCGGCGTTGGTCCTGAACTGACAGTGGCGGCCCTGGCTGACGCGGCTACACGCTGGCCAGAAGTAAAGTTCTCGGTGCTCGCCGACCGCGATCTGATGACCCAGCGCGCGGGTACATCGTCGTGGCTTTCCGGCGATGCGTCGATCAAGATTGAACACCATGCGCTGAGCGTTCCCGTTGTAGCGGGCAAGCTCAATGCTGCGAACGGGCGCTACGTGCTTGGTCTGCTCGATACGGCCATCGACGGCGCGGTCAGCGGACGGTTCGACGCCATCGTCACGGCGCCGCTGCAGAAAAGCACCATCAACGACGCCGGCGTTCCCTTCACCGGCCACACCGAATATCTCGCCGAGCGCACGCATACTCCGCGCGTGGTCATGATGCTCGCAGGCACTGGCGAACGGCCGTTGCGCGTCGCGCTCGCCACCACGCACTTGCCGCTGAAGGATGTATCGGCGGCGCTGACGGTGGATGGCATCGTCGAAACGCTGAGCATCATTCATCGCGACCTGAAGGCCATGTTCGGCTTGCCCGCGCCGCGCATTCTCGTCACCGGCCTGAATCCGCACGCGGGCGAAAACGGCTATCTCGGCCGCGAGGAAATCGATGTCATCACCCCGGCGCTGTTGCGCGCGCGCGAACTGGGAATCGATGCACCGGGTCCGTATCCCGCCGACACGCTGTTTCAGCCGCGCTATCTGAAAGACGCCGATTGCGTGCTTGCCATGTTCCACGATCAGGGCCTGCCGGTCCTGAAGTACGCAACCTTCGGCGAAGGCATCAACGTGACGCTCGGCTTGCCGATCGTCCGTACTTCCGTCGATCACGGCACCGCGCTCGATCTCGCCGGCACGGGCCGGGCGGACCCGGGCAGCCTGATCGTCGCCATCGATACCGCTGTTGCCATGGCGCGCCATCGTCGCGCGGCCTGATCCCCTTATTTGCAGTTCCTGACCGGTTTTCTCCGATGTCCATCAAGCACCAGGGCCACTTCGCGCGCAAGCGCTTCGGGCAGAACTTCCTCGTTGACCAGGGCGTGATCGATTCGATCGTCGATGTCATCGATCCCAAACGCGGCGAACGCATGGTCGAGATCGGGCCGGGACTGGCCGCGCTGACCGCGCCGTTGATCGAGCGGCTGTCCACGCCCGAGTCGCCGCTGCACGCGGTCGAGCTCGATCGCGACCTGATCGGGCGGCTTGAAAAGCGTTTTGGCGAACTACTCGCATTGCACGCTGGCGATGCACTCGCGTTCGACTTCGGCTCGCTCGCGCTGGAAGGCGACATGCCGTCGCTGCGGATTGTCGGGAACTTGCCGTACAACATTTCCAGCCCACTGCTGTTCCACCTGACGGCGTTTGCGCCGAAGGTCATCGATCAGCATTTCATGCTGCAGGACGAAGTCGTGGACCGGATGATCGCCGAGCCGGGAACGAAGGACTTCGGCCGGTTGACGGTGATGCTGCAGTACCGCTATTCAATCGACAAGCTGATCGACGTCCCGCCCGAATCGTTCAATCCGCCGCCAAAGGTGAACTCGGCGATCGTCCGCATGATTCCGTATGCGCCGAACGAACTGCCCGATGTCGATGACAAGGTGCTCGGCGAAGTCGTGCTGGCCGCGTTCTCGCAGCGGCGCAAGATGATGCGCAATACGCTGGGTGTGTATCGTGACCGGGTCGACTTCGATGCACTCGGCTTCGATTTGTCGCGACGTGCGGAAGAAGTGCCGGTGGCCGAATTCGTGAAGCTCGCGCAGATGGTGGCGCAGGCGCGTAGTAATTAAGCGTCAGTTGTTGTTTCTTCCTCTCCCCGCTTCCTTTTCGACGCTTTTCCCCTCTTGACTCCATGCATTCCCTGCATTCTTTCGATGCAAGGAATGCACTGGAGTTAACCGTCTCCTTGCCCTCAAATTAGCGACGCGTTCGCGCAAGCCCGGCCCCAAAGCCACGGCCGCGACGAATTCTGATGCGTGCGAATTTGATTCGCACTACGAGATGACAAAGAGACGGGAGACGCATGAAAACTTTAGGAATTTCTGAGACAACAAGCAGATTCATCCAATGGCGTTCGCAATGGTGCAAGTTGGGCATTGCCGTACTGCCTGTAGCGTTGAGTTGCGGATCGACCCATGCGCAGTCGAGCGTGACGCTTTACGGTGTCGCCGACGTCAGCATGCGCTATCTCTCGAATGCCGACGCTCAGGGTAATGGCCGCTTCCTCATGGGCCCGGGCGGTATGAGCGAAAGCCGCTGGGGCATCAAGGGCGTGGAAGATCTCGGGGGCGGCTGGTCGACCATGTTCAAGCTCGAAAACCGCTTCTTCCTGAACAATGGCCAGAGCGATCCGACCATGCCGTTCTTCAACGAAGCGCAGATCGGCATTCAGTCGACATCGTATGGACAGGTTGTGATCGGCCGCCAGTACAACGTGATGATCGAAGGCATCACCATGGGCGGCTACTCAAGCAACCCATGGATTCCATACGACTTCAACTTCCAGCCCGAAGTGACCATGACGGGCGGCATCTGGAGCAGCAACCAGATCCAGTATCACGGCAGGTTCAAGGACTTCCGCATTTCCACCGCGTATTCGTTCAGCGGCAACGCCGGCATGATGTCCTATGGCAGCCAGTACGGCGTGGCCGCGGCGTTCACACCCGGAGGCGGACCCGTCTCGATTGGCGGCGCGTTCAAGGAAACCAAGGACTCGATCAACGGAAGCGATGCCAAGGCGTGGACCGTCGGCGGATCGTACACGTGGAACAAGACGCGGTTCGCACTGGGTTATATCGTCAATCAGAACGACAAGGGCTTCACCACGTTCGCCAACGGACCGTTCTCCGCGCCCGGGCTGGCCGCGCTCAAATATTCGGACTTCAAGCGCCGCCGGATGATCCTCGGCGGCATCACGCAAGAGGTGGGCAGCACCTGGCATTTCGCGGCGAACGTGTGGCGCACGCTGCAGGACGGCAAGGCGCAATCGCAGGACGGTTCGGCGTGGCAGTACCAGCTCGTCGCGGATTACGACTTGTCCAAGCGTACCGACGTGTATCTGGAAGCCGATTATTCGCGCTATAAGGGCGATCTGATCGGCGCGCAGTTGCAGGGCGTGAATGCGCCGGGCCTTGCGCAGAAAAGCACGCAAATCGGTGTGATGACCGGGATTCGCCATCGCTTCTGAACATGCTTTGAGGCGTTCGGACGAACGCCTCAAGACATCGGCGAAAACGAGTGCGGATGATATAACCAGCCGGCGTTGAAAACAGGCAGAAAAACATCCAGGGCTGCGTCACATATCATGCATGAGATCAATTCGCGTCGACTGGCGCATCTTGTTGCGCTGGCCGAAGAGGGCAGCTTTGCGCGTGCGGCGGAGCGCGTGCATTTGAGCCAGCCCGCGTTGAGCCGCAGCATTCAGGCGCTGGAAGACGAATTCGATATCAAGCTCTTCGATCGCGCCGCCCGCGGCGTCGCCACGACCGCCGCCGGAAAACTGCTGGTCA
>NZ_JBSIPA010000529.1:0-4260 GCF_053574605.1 Caballeronia sp. M23-90
GAATCGCCCGCGACATCCGAAAAGCCAATGCCGCCGCGCTCGAAAAACTGCCCGCCTTCGAGAATCCGGGTACTCCCGCCGCCGCGCAGCCGCTCCTCTGGCCCACGCTGCCATGAATCGCCCGCGACATCCGAAAAGCCAATGCCGCCGCGCTCGAAAAACTGCCCGCCTTCGAGAATCCGGGTACTCCCGCCGCCGCGCAGCCGCTCCTCTGGCCCACGCTGCCATGAATCGACGGCAAATTCGGCGCCATCGAACCCGCCGAGCGTATCTGCGATCTGCTTTTGCAAACCGGTGAGATAGGTGCGGACAGCGTGTACGTCGTAGGTCGAATCGGTCATCGTGCTGCGTGCTTTCTGGTGTGCGGGAAAGGCGGACAAGGAGGCGGTCTGCCGCCATTCGGCGCGTTTCGTCTAAAAACGCACTGCCGGACGCGAAGGTCCGGCAGTGCTGTACTTGAATGCGGTGTCGAATCAGCTTTGTCGGTCCGACGCCTTTCGATTGAGCGCCCGATACCCAATGTCCCGCCGATACTGCATGCCGTCAAACGCGATCTGGTTGATCGTATCGTAGACGACGGATTGCGCGCCGCGAACCGAATCCGACAGACCCACGACACACAGGACGCGGCCGCCGGACGTGGTCAGCTTGCCGTTTTCCAGCGTGGTGCCGGCATGGAACGTCACTGCTTCCGGCGTTTCCGCAGGTATGCCGTTGATCCGGTCGCCCTTGCGCGGCGTGTCCGGGTAGTTGTGAGCGGCGAGCACCACGCCAAGCGCGGTACGCCGGTCCCATTCGATCTCGGCCGTGGCAAGCGTGCCCGCGATCGCGAGTTCAACCACCTTCGAGAAATCACCCTTCAGGCGCGCCATGATCGGCTGCGTTTCCGGATCTCCCATGCGGCAATTGAATTCGAGCGTCTTCGGATTGCCCTGCGCGTCGATCATCAGGCCGGCATACAGGAAGCCCGTGTAGCGGATGCCTTCCTGCTCCATGCCGCGCACCGTCGGCAGGATGATTTCGCGCATCACGCGCGCATGCAGTTGCGGCGTGACGATCGGGGCAGGTGAATACGCACCCATGCCGCCGGTGTTCGGGCCCTTGTCGCCATCGAGCAGGCGCTTGTGGTCCTGGCTCGACGCCAGCGCCAGCACATGCTTGCCATCCACCATCACGATAAAGCTGGCTTCCTCGCCGTCCAGGAACTCCTCGATCACCACGCGTGCACCGGCGTCGCCCAGCTTGTTGTCGGCGAGCATGGAGTCGACGGCTGCATGCGCCTCTTCCAGGCTAGTGGCGACAACCACGCCTTTACCGGCAGCCAGACCGTCCGCCTTGATGACAATGGGCGCGCCCTTCGTGTCGAGATAAGCGTGTGCCGCACCGATGTCCGTGAACGTTTCGTACTCGGCCGTGGGAATGGCATGGCGTTTCATGAACGCCTTGGCAAAGTCCTTCGAGCTTTCGAGTTGCGCCGCTTCTTTGGTCGGACCAAAAATCTTCAGACCACGCGAGCGGAACAAGTTCACGATGCCTGCCGCCAGCGGACCCTCGGGACCCACTACGGTCAGCGCGATCTGCTCATTTTCTGCGAAATCGGCCAGCGCGGCTGGATCCGTGATGTCGACATTCAGCAGACGTTCGTCCTGAGCCGTGCCGCCGTTACCCGGCGCGACATAAACCATCTGCACGCGCGGCGACTGCGCGAGCTTCCACGCGAGCGCATGTTCGCGACCGCCCGAACCGACGACGAGTAACTTCATTTAAACCTCGAAGACCTTAAGAAATTCGTGGCGGCTGGCAGCGCGAACCGGTGAGTTCTTCCTGAACCGGTTCACCGCGCCTCCGCAGTTTTGCTTTGCTGCATTCCGGCTGACTGTCAGTGGCCGCAGGGATCATGAGAGAGAGAAGAGGGCTCGCGCCGATAACGGCTGCGTCACACGACTTCGCGTCTTTAAACCCGGCCGTCAAAAGCCGTTTGCGGCTTGTTTCTCTGCAGACCCGGAACTGCTGCTGAACGCGCATGCACCAATCGGGCCAGAAATGCTTTGGGTTCTCGACTTCGCCTGCTGCAATTTCCAGCGCGTGAAAGACAAGCCCCTTACCAACCCGCGTTACTCTTCGTCGATTGTTGCGTTGGTATAAACCTCTTGCACGTCGTCAAGATTTTCCAGCGCATCGAGCAATTTCTGCATTTTCGCGGCGTCTTCGCCCGTGAATTCGACTTCAGTCTGCGGTTTCATGATCACTTCGGCGACTTCAGCCTTGAAGCCGGCAGCTTCCAGCGCGTCCTTCACCTTTTGAAAGTCGTTGGCCGGACACACCACTTCCATGCTGCCATCGTCGTTCGTCACCACGTCGTCCGCGCCCGCTTCGAGCGCCGCTTCCATCAGCTTGTCTTCCGGCGTGCCGGGTGCGTACAGGAACTGGCCGACGTGGTCGAACATGAACGCGACCGATCCGTCCGTGCCCATGTTGCCGCCGAACTTCGAGAACGCGTGGCGCACTTCCGCAACCGTGCGGGTCCGGTTGTCCGTCATGGTGTCCACGATGATCGCCGCGCCGCCAATGCCATAACCTTCGTAGCGGATTTCTTCGTAGGTCGCGCCGTCCACGCCGCCCACCCCGCGCTGGATCGCGCGGTTGATGTTGTCCTTGGGCATGTTGGCGTCGTACGCCTTCTCGACGGAGAGCCGCAGGCGCGGATTTGTGTCGATTTCTCCGCCGCCCATGCGCGCTGCAACCTGAATTTCCTTGATAAGACGCGTCCAGACCTTGCCGCGCTTGGCGTCGGTGGCCGCTTTCTTATGCTTGATGTTGGCCCATTTTGAATGACCCGCCATACCTTTCTCCATCGCGCCCGAGCTGTTCTCGCACGCCTGTGTGTCAATGTCGCCGCCTTATGCAGCTTTGTGCAACTTCTTTCAGCTTCCCTGCGCAGCGTTTTTCGCCAGCCGGCATGTATGTTCCCGCTGCTTACATGACGGGGCCTGCCGGGCGCGAAAAAACCGCGGCAAGGCTGCCTCAATGCTGCGTCAACGCATTTGGCGGACCCGAATTTTATCATGGCGCGCCCGTCCGGCAGGCATTGGCCCTATGGCGGCGACGCGATGAGCCGTAGGTTCGCCGGGCTTTCCGTCAGTTCTTGGTGCCGAACAGCCGGTCGCCGGCGTCCCCCAGGCCCGGGACAATGTATGCATGCTCGTTCAAATGGGAATCGAGCGAGGCGACGTAAAGCTTCACGTCAGGGTGGGCATCGGAGAAAACCTTCACGCCTTCAGGCGCCGCGACCAGCGCGACGAAGATGATGTTTTCACCCAGCACCTTGCGCCGTTTCATGACGTCGACCGCGTGCACTGCCGAATAGCCGGTCGCGAGCATCGGGTCGCACAAGATGAACACGCGCTCCTCGAGATCCGGGGGCAGGCGCACGAGATACTCGACCGGCCGGTGATCTTCCGCCCGATACACCCCGATGTGCCCCACGCGTGCCGACGGAATCAGGTCCAGCAGCCCGTCCGACATGCCGATGCCGGCGCGCAGCACGGGCACGATGGCGAGCTTCTTGCCCGCAATGACAGGTGCGTCGATGGTGACGAGCGGTGTCTCGACACGCTTCGTGGTCAGCGTCAGGTTGCGCGTGATCTCGTAACCCATCAGCAGCGTGATTTCCCGCAGCAATTCGCGGAATGTACGGGTGGACGTGTCCTTGTCCCGCATGTGAGTCAGCTTGTGCTGGATCAGCGGGTGGTTGAGGATGAAAAGATTCGGAAAGCGGCTGTCCTGGTTCATGGTGTTCGCGCGGTTGCCGCGGCATTAAATGTGGATTCGGGTCATGCTTGTGACGCAGATTGTCGGTGCGGCGGCTTTCAAACCGCGCGTGCAGGGCGGTTTCAATTGCTGAGCTTGGGCAGTGCCGCCAGTTTACCCAAATTAGGGGCGCTGAAAGTGGAGATTGCGGGCGACAGGCCATCCGGTCTATTGCACGGCCGACGTCCGATCCCTCATTCTTCTAGAATTGCATCATGCGATCCAATGCATGATTGCGAGCCGGGATCCGGCCGACATTCGAAATCCCGCTTTGACCGGTGCAAACCTGTCAAAGCGCGGGCAACTAGCGGACAACTACAAAGGGACAGCAATGGACATGGGAATCAAGGGGCGCACGGCGCTCGTATGTGCGGCCAACTAGCGGACAACTACAAAGGGACAGCAATGGACATGGGAATCAAGGGGCGCACGGCGCTCGTATGTGCGGCC
>NZ_JBSIPA010000052.1:0-22858 GCF_053574605.1 Caballeronia sp. M23-90
TTGGTACATGCGCACGACTTCCGAGCCTTTCTCGTAGACGGTCATCGTGTAGAAGTTATTGATTTCGACGTAGCTTTCCGCGCGCAACCAAGCGCATCGACGACGTACGGGTCCTGCGCCAGATGCAGTTTGCCGAAGACGCGGGCCCGATGGCGCATCCGGTGCGCCCGGAAAGCTACGTCGAAATCAATAACTTCTACACGATGACCGTCTACGAGAAAGGCTCGGAAGTCGTGCGCATGTACCAGACGCTGCTCGGACGCGACGGTTTCCGGCGCGGCATGGATCTGTACTTCCAGCGGCACGACGGCCAGGCCGTGACGTGCGACGACTTCCGGCACGCCATGGCCGACGCCAACAGCCGCGACTTCTCGCAATTCGAGCGCTGGTACAGCCAGGCGGGCACGCCGCGCGTGACGGTGCGCACGCACTACGACGCTGCCGCCAAACGTTATTCGCTGACGCTCAAGCAAGGTTACGGCGAGGCATCTGAAGCCGCGCGTGCGACGCAGAAAGGCCCGTTGCTGATTCCGTTCTCGATCGGTCTCATTGGCAAGGGCGGCGCTGACTTGCCGCTGAAACTCGAAGGCGAGAAAGAAGCGCTTGGCACAACGCGTGTACTGGAATTCACAGAACCCGAGCAGGTGTTCACGTTCACCGACGTGACGGAAGAACCATTGCCGTCGCTACTGCGCAATTTCTCGGCGCCGGTGGTGGTCGAATACGACTACACCAACGAGCAACTGGCGTTCTTGCTGGCGAACGACAGCGACCCGTTCAATCGATGGGAAGCCGGCCAGCGCCTCGCCACGCGCGAGTTGCTGACGCTGGCGGACCGGGCATCGAAGGGAGAAGAACTTACCCTCGACGACCAGGTGGTCGCAGCCTTCGCCCAGGTTCTCGACGATCAAACGCTTACGCCGGCGTTCCGGGAACTCGCGCTGATGTTGCCATCGGAGGCATATCTCGCCGAGCAAATGGCCGTCTCTGACCCGGCCGCGGTCCATGCAGCACGTGTGTTCGTGAGCCAGCGGCTCGCCACGAGCCTGCGCGACCGGTGGCTGGCCGTCTACGAAGCCAACCGGACGCCGGGTGAGTATCGCGCGAGCCCGGACGACGCCGGCAAACGCGGCTTGAAGAACCTCGCCCTCGCCTACTTGAGCCAGCTCGACGACCCGACCCGCGCCATCGAACTCGCGAGTGCGCAGTACGACGCCGCGAATAACATGACGGACCGGTCGGCGGCATTGTCGGCGTTGCTGACGGCGGGCGCATCGGGCTCGGCCGATACCACCGCTGCCAATGCAGCGCTCGACGACTTCTACAAACGTTTCGAGAACGAGCCGCTTGTCATCGACAAATGGTTCTCGTTGCAAGCCACGCAGCGTGGCGGACCGAAACGCAACGTGCTGGAAATCGTGCGCAAGCTGATGCAGCATCAGGCGTTCACGCTGAAAAACCCGAATCGCGCCCGTTCGCTGATCTTCAGCTTCTGCGGCGCCAATCCGGCGCAGTTCCACGCCGCCGACGGTTCCGGTTACGCGTTCTGGGTGGAACAGGTGATCGCGCTCGACGCAATGAACCCGCAAGTCGCCGCGCGCCTTGCACGCACGCTCGAACAATGGCGCCGGTACACGCCTGCCTTGCGCGAAGAAGCGCACGCGGCGCTGGAACAGGTCGCGTCGAAGGTGAAGTCGCGGGATGTGCGTGAAATCGTGGAAAAAGCGCTCGGTCAATAATTGCCAGAGATCGAGCTTTCATGCGAAAACCGGCGCTTTGGCGCCGGTTTTTTTGTGCCATATAGCTGCCATGCTTTTTGTGACATCAAGACACACAAGCTGAGCGGGTAGAATCTGGGGCATTCGTCTTAACGCTCCCGGAGCCCAACGCAATGTCGACCCCTTCATCGATTTCCCGTCGCACCACGCTGACCAAGTTGCTGATTGAGCAGCAGCGCGAACATCAAAACCTTCCCGCCGACCTGCGTTTGTTGATTGAAGTCGTGGCGCGTGCGTGCAAGCAGATCAGCTATCAGGTCAGCAAGGGCGCATTGGGCGAAGCGCTCGGCTCGGCCGGCAGCGAGAACGTCCAGGGTGAAGTGCAGAAGAAGCTCGACATCCTCTCGAACGAAATCCTGCTCGAAGCTAACGAATGGGGCGGCAACCTCGCCGCGATGGCATCGGAAGAAATGGAAAAGATCTTCCCGATCCCGAATCGTTACCCGAAGGGCAACTATCTGCTCACGTTCGATCCGCTCGATGGCTCGTCGAACATCGACGTGAACGTATCGATTGGGACGATCTTCTCCGTTCTCCGATGCCCGGACGGCATGGAGCCGAGTGAAGAGGCGTTCATGCAGCCGGGTTCGGCGCAAGTCGCGGCAGGCTACGCGGTTTATGGACCGCAAACGGTGTTCGTGCTGACCACGGGTTACGGCGTCAACTGCTTCACGCTCGATCGTGAACTTGGTTCGTGGGTGCTCACGCAAAACAACATGCAGATTCCCACTGAAACGCGCGAATACGCAATCAACGCGTCGAACAGCCGTCACTGGTACGCGCCGGTGCAGAAATATGTGAACGAACTGAACGAAGGCAAGGATGGTCCGCGCAAGGAAGACTTCAACATGCGCTGGATTGCATCGATGGTCGCCGACGTGCATCGCATCCTGAATCGTGGCGGCGTGTTCATGTACCCCGCTGACAAACGCACGCCGGATCGTCCGGGCAAGTTACGCCTGATGTACGAAGCGAATCCAATGGCGTTCATCGTGGAGCAGGCGGGCGGCGCCGCGACCGATGGCGAACAGCGCATTCTCGATATCGTTCCGACCAGCTTGCATCAGCGCGTCCCGGTGTTCCTCGGGTCGAAAAGCGAGGTCGAACGCGTCACGCGCTATCACGCAGAAAAGAATTGACCAGGGGTCTTGCCAAACTCGGCGAAGGGTCCTTATAATCTCGTTTCTCTGATGCCGGAATAGCTCAGACGGTAGAGCAGCGCATTCGTAATGCGAAGGTCGGGGGTTCGATTCCTCTTTCCGGCACCAAATAGCATCAAGCAAAAAGCCCAGTCTTCGGACTGGGCTTTTTGCTTTGCTGATTCGCGTTGCGTTCGACTTAAAAACTCAAGACATAGACTCCGCCCGCGTTATCTCATTATTTCTATTTGCTGCACGCTTTCGGAAAATTCGTAATAAAAGTTGTGCATTGTGCGAATTCTTCGATATGAATTTTCCGCGCTGTTAAAGTGCCCATGATTTCGTTGCTTCCCCAGGGCCTTTATCAACACGCACGCTGCAATGCCGCCAAAACCCATTCAAATAAGCGTCCGCAACGCGATCCTGCAGCGCACGCGGCATCTTTCCGCGACTCCCGTGTTGAGTCTGCTTCTCTCGGGATGCGCGTTACGCGGTGCGCCGTCATATGAAATCTTCGGCGCCTATTTTCCGCTCTGGTTAATGAGCGCGTTGATCGGGTTTGTTGGCGCGCTGGTCACACATCGAATATTCGTGTCCACTGGCTTTGCGCAGATCGTCCCGTTTCAGCTTTTCGTGTGCATGGCTATTGGCGTCATGATCGCCGTGCTCTTCTGGCTGTCGGGAACGGGACATCTGCCATGAAGATCGCCGGGAAGCGCCAACGCTCTCTCAAAGGCCGTGTGATCGCGGGCGTGATCATCGTGCTCGGTCTCGCAGCAGCGTACTACGCATATGACCGTACAACCCGCTTTCCTTCGACCGATGACGCCACAATCGATGCCGATGTAGTCCACATCGCATCGCCGGTCGGCGGCCGCATCGTCCGGTTGCTCGTGGAGGACAACCAGCACGTTGCAAAAGGCGACGAGCTGTTCGAGATCGATCCGGTTCCGTTCCGGCTGCTGGTCGCGCAGACCCAGGCCGACCTCGATCTCGCCCGGGCGGCGCTGGAAACGCGCCGCAAGAGGCTCATCAGCGAGCGCGCTAATGCGATGATCGCAGGAGATCAGACCGGAAAAGCCGCACGCAACTATGAGCTCGCATCGCGCAGCGTGCAGCGGCTCACGCCGCTCGCGGCGAAGGGCTATGTGTCCACGCAGCAGCTCGATCAGGCGCAAGTTGCCCAACGCGACGCCGCGCTGTCTCTCAAGCAGGCACAAGAACAAAAGCAGGCAACCGCGCAGACGATCGGCGACGATGCAGGCGAAGTCGCCATCGTGGTTGCGCGCGAGGCCGCACTCGCGATTGCGCAGCACAGCCTCGATTCAAGCATCGTGCGCGCGCCGCACAATGGTTTTGTCACGGGCCTCTCGGTGCTGGCCGGCGAAACGGTCGCGCCGCATCAGTCGATCTTCACGCTCGTCCACTCGGACGAATGGTTCGCGGTTGCGAACTTCCGCGAAACGGAGCTCGCGCGCATTCAACCCGGCGATTGCGCAACCGTCTATTCGATGATCGACCGAAGCCAGGCGATCCACGGCAAGGTGACGGGCATCGGCGCGGGTGTTGCCGATACCGACCGGATCGATCTGCCGCGCTCATTGCCTATCGTTCAGCAATCAGTGAACTGGGTCCGCGTCGCCCAGCGCTTCCCGGTTCGCGTGCGTCTTGACGAGCCGGCCGCGCAACTGGTCCGGGTTGGCGCAAGTGCGATGGTCGAGGTGCGGCATGGCGCAGCCTGCCGGTGATCTTGCCCGGCCGGGTGCCGCCGACATCCTGAAGCTCCTCGCGCCCTTTCCGGGGCGAGTGGCAATGGCGTGCCGCATTGCGTTGATCTGCGCGCTGACGGCATATGTGACAAGCGCCTACGGCACGATGGAAGCCGCGATTTCCGCTTATGTCGTGTTCTTCCTGAACCAGCCCGACCGGGTGATGAGCGTCGTGCAAAGCGTCGCGATGCTCGTGCTGGTCACGGTGTTTCTCGGCATCGTGCTGATCGTGGCCATGTTTGCGCTCGACGATCCCCTCTGGCGGGTCGCATGCATCGCGGGGCTGTCGTTCGGGTTGCTGTTCGTGACGTCGGCGAGCAAGCTGCGGCCAGTGGGCGCGATCCTCGCGATGATCATCGGCTTTTTGCTCGATGAACTCGGCAGCGTGCCGTTCGGCGAAGTGGCGACCCGCGCCCTGCTCTATGCCTGGGTGATGACAGCGATTCCGTTCGCAGTATCGGTTTGCGTCAACGTGCTGATCGCGCCGTCGCCACGGCGGCTCGCGGGCCGCACGCTAGCCAGGCGCCTGCGGCTTGCCGCCCGGAGCCTGGTCGACCCGGAGTCGACACAAGCCGCACCCGGCGCCTGCTTGCGTGAAGGCGATGCGCAGATCGGCACATGGCTGAAGCTGTCAGTCGTCGACGGCTCGTCGGCGCGCGCGGATTTCCCTGCGCTCAGGCAAGCGGTTTCATCGACGCTTGCGATTCTGGTCGCCGCCGATCTGTCCGCCCGCGAAGTATCGGCGCGTTTGCCCGCAGCCTTTGCAGCACCGATCGCCGACACACTGGAGAACATGGCGCGCATGCTCGAGGCAGGCGGTTATCCGGTCGATATCGAGCTCACTCTGCCCGGCGTGGCTGAACTGCCGCCGCTCGCACGAGTCGTTGCCGAAGATCTGCAGCGGGCGATCACCCGCTTTGCGGTGGTTGAAGCCGATGCACCGCTCCCACCTCCTGCCGCCAAATCCGGCGGGTTCTTTCTGCCCGATGCATTCACGAACCCCGAGCACGTCCGCTACGCGCTGAAGACCACGGCAGCCGCGATGTTCTGCTATCTGCTCTACACGCAAATCAACTGGCCGGGCATCCACACCTGCTTCATCACCGTCTACATGGTGTCGCTCGGCACGACCGCTGAAACCGTAGAGAAAATGACGCTGCGTATCGCCGGGTGTCTCATTGGCGCGATTCTCGGTACGGCTGCGATCGTGTTCCTGATGCCCGTGACGACGGCCGCTCTCGGGCTGATGGGAATCGTGTTTGCCGGTACATGGCTCTCGGCGTGGATCGCGTTTGGTTCGCCGCGTATCGCGTATGCGGGATTCCAGATCGCGCTGGTATTTTTCATGTGCGTGATCCAGGGTCCGGCGCCCGCATTCGACCTGACCATCGCGCGGGATCGCACGATCGGGATTCTGATCGGCAACGTGGTCGTCTATCTCATCTTCACGCGCGTGTGGCCTGTAAGCGTTGCGGCGCGCGTGGATGCCGGCCTCACCGCGCTGCAACAGCAATGGAAGCGGATCGCGATGCTGACGCACCCCGGCACGCGCCGCGCGATGGCCGCGAGCGCAATGGCTCAATGCGGCGCGCTGGAACAGGATCTCGCGACGATGCATTTCGAGCCGTCTTGGGTTCGTCCAGATGCAACGTGGATCGCCGAGCGCCGCAACGCACTGACCAGGCTCGACGCCCTTGAAACGCCCATGTTCCTGCTCGCAGAACGGCATCCGGGCGATACCGCCATCGACGATTGGATCAGCCGGCTTTCAGGTGAAACCGTTGGCGCCGGCACACCACCACCATCGCCCGCCGATGCAAACAACGACACGCGCACCGCCTTGCTCGGCCTCGGCAACGCACGCCTCATCCAACTCGAACACGCCGCGCCGAGCGACGCGGCGAAGGGCTTCACGACTCATGCTGCGGCTTAAGCCTTCCTTCGCACTGGCAATCCTGACGGCGGCGGGTCTGGCCGGCTGCGCGACATCGTCCATCGATATGGCGCCCGAGAGCCCCGACCATCCTTGGCAGCCAAAGACGGATTCGACGGGCGCCATCGTGCCCGGGCCGGCGACGGGATCAGCAGGACCGGTGTTGGCAAGCAGCTATCAATTGCCCGCGAATCCCGCGCTCGCCACCGTTCCTCCTCCTCCGGCGCTATCGCAGTCACATGCGTACGAGTTGGCCGAACTAATCGATCTGGCGGAATCGGCGAATCCGCTGACGCGTATTGCGTGGAACGATGCGCGCAACGCAGCGCTGGCGGCAGGCATTACCAAGAGCGCGTACCTTCCGCAATTATCGATAGCAGCAATGGGACAGTACGCGGCCACCCAGGGCCCGAACTCATCGGCGTTCGACGGTTCGTCAACCAATGGCTCGGGACACGGCGCGACATCGGTGCTGTCGCTGCAATGGCTGCTCTTCGATTTCGGCGGACGCGCCGCACGCGTCGAGGCGGCGTCGCAGGGTTCGGTGATGGCGAACATCGGCTTTACCGCGGTTCACCAGCAAGTGATTTTCGATGTCAGCGTCGCGTTCTATACCTATCAGGCGGCGCGCGCCCGTATTGCCACCACGCGGCAAGGCCTGGACAACGCCGAAGCCATTTTCGCCGCCGCGCAATCGCGCTACAAACATGGCATCGGCACGGTCATCGAAGTCGCGCAGGCCAACCAGAACCGCGCGCAGGCGAAGCTCGCGCTGGTCCAGGCGCAGGGCGTCGAGAGCAATGCCTATCTGATGCTGATTTCGGCCATGGGAATATCGCCGTTATCGAAACCCATGATCGCCGTGATGCCGACGCGCACGCTTCCGTCACCGGTGAACGATTCAATCGAGCGGATCGTGTCGGACGCGATTGCCCGGCGCCCCGACGTGCTGAGCGCCTACGCCGCCGAACGAATCGATTTCGCAAAAGTGAAGTCCGCCGAGTCGGAATTCATGCCGAAGGTTTTTCTCTCGGCGAACGGTGCGTACAACACCGGCAGTTCTTCCATATCGGCTGTTCCAAGCATCGGCCAGCAATTGCCGACGGTGAACCTGAGCGGCGGCCGCTACGGCGGCAGCGTGATCGTCGGCGTGACCATTCCGTTATACGACGGCGGCTTGCGGCAGGCCGTGCTCGCACAGGCACGCAACGATGCCGACAGTGCGTCCACCCGCCTCGCCCGAAGCCGCGAAGAAGCGGTCCGGCAGATCGTCACCGCCCAGAACACACTGCAGACGAGCCTGGCCGCGAACGCCGCCGCGAGCGAATTGCTGAGCGCCGCGCAGACCACGTACGACGCCGCGTTCGACGCATACCGCCAAGGCGTGGGTTCGATCACTGACGCGTTGCTCGCACAGAACCAACTGCTGGTCGCGAAAAACGCAAGCGCGGACAGTTACAGCGGCGCGCTCTCGGCGGCGGCCGCATTGGCGCTTGCAACCGGCTCGATTGATTCGGTTGCAGCGCGGTCCAACTAGCCCTTCAGCGATAAATATTCTTTTCGCTGCAACGCTTCACGCCGCACACTTAAAGTAATGCGTTAAGCCCGGAATTTAAACTCATCGTAAAACGAACACATTAACGTCGCTTTATCGATGTTTCGGATTTATCTGATTTGCGAACATTCGTTTCTATGCGAATGTGCGCTCCCAAACGCATCGAGAGCAAAAAGTTTTTTAAAAGTTAATAATTTAGTCAACCGAGCCGAAATGCTGCCGTTATCAATAATAGGAGGACGCGTTATTCAGCGGTTTGCGCCACGCCGAATAGCGCATCTGGCGCATCACGTAGAGTTTGAAGCATCTGGCGAAATATTTGCCGCAGAGCAGCATGGGTATCGGCAATAAAGGCAGAAGCCAATACCGACGGATTAACTTGTGACACGCTTAAGTCACCTCAGTGTTGTTCCGTTAAAGCAACAAAGAAACCGGAAAAGTTCCAACCGCGCATTCGACGCTAGCGCGAAGCCAGAGTCGAGATTGATAATCGACCTCATACAAGGAGAGAAAGTGATGGACGCCAAACCGACCAAAATTCCGACGCCCGACAAGGTGCGCTGTCCGGATCAAGATCCGGTCGCAGTTGAATTCCTCGCGGAATTGCCGGAGCATGTCCGGGCCTTCTTCGACGAACAACGCAACCTGTGCGACTCGAAGTAATTGCTGAAAATTTTTGCATGCGCCAGGCGTGCGCCGGCTTCGTGTGGACCTCGCGCGGACTGCGGCCGCTACACGCCTGAGTTTCGCGGCATCTCTCCTCTGTGATGCCGTGCGCGGCCGCGCGCATCACAATGTGACAACCATTTCAAACATCGTGGGTTAAGCTGCGGCTCTTCGCACGCTAACGGCCGCTCATGTTCTCCACTTCCTTCTTGCGTACTCTGCGGACCATCGCTTTTGCCGCCACGTCCATGACGATCGCCGCGACGTTTGCATCGAATGCTCTAGCCGACGGCGACGATACTCCGCTCACCAATCTCATCGCGTTATCGTCGCAACGGCTGGCCTTGGCTGAACCAGTCGCACGCTGGAAGTGGGCGAATCACGAATCGATCACCGATGAACCCCGCGAGGCCGCGCTGCTTGCCCGCATTGACAGCCAGGCGAAGGCCGCCGGAATCGATCCGGCGTTCGCGCGAGATTTCTTTCGTGATCAGATCGAGGCGAGCAAGGATGTGCAGAATGCCCTCTTCGATAACTGGCGCAAGTCCCGTCCGCCGGAAGGCACGCCACCGGATCTCGCCCGAGATACCCGGCCGCAACTCGATCGCGTGACAAATTCGCTGCTTGGCGCGCTGGCCCGCGTGGAGCCCTTGCGTCACGCCGATGACTGCCCGGTGCGCCTCGCCGACAGCATCGCGCGATGGAAACACCTGACGCGCTACGACTCGACCCAAAATGCGCCGCTGGCACGGGCGTTATCGCACGTCTGCGCGGGGGGCGTCGGGGCTGTGGGTTAAGCGGATTCGGCGCCAACCAGCATTGCAACCCCGAGCGGTACGATCTTCAATCCACGCGACAACCGCTCGCTGAGAATCCGATAGGTCGACAATTCGAAGACCGCCAATGCTGCGGACGAACGCAGGCGCGCAGCTTCGTCGAGAGAAGTTGCCGTGCCGAAAAACTGCCACCCGTCGACCACATGCCAGACGCGCGCGCCGGTCGTGGCGTCCGCCTCTTCGATCGCAATTGCGCCGGGATGCGTCCACGGCGCGCCGCGCGGATCGTCGCGACGAGCTTTCGATACACGGTTATGCGCCGGACCAAGCCGCGCGATCGAGCGTCCTTCCTCGAGCATCGCGCCAATCTCACCGCCCGTCCCCGTCCACTCGACGCGCCTCACGAGTTCCGCAAGCCGCTGTTCCTTCGCGGACCGCTTCATACCCGTCAAATGCGCGCGCACGCGCTGACGCAGACGCACGCTTCGCCCCACATACAGCGGCACGTCGTTTTCGCCGTAGAACACATAGACGCCGCAACCCGCCGGAATGCGCTCGATGGTGTCTTCATCGATATCCCCGGCCAGCCGGAAGCGCCGCGTGACCTGATCTATATGGCCGCGGAGAATATCGGCGGAATGCGCGTTGTGAAGGTGCTGCCAGAACTGCCAGAGAAGATCGGCATCGGCGAGTGCCCGGTGACGGGCAAACGGAACCAGCGCGTGCCGCTCGATCAATGCATCCAGACCGTGCCGGCGCTCGGTAGGATAGATCGCGCGCGACAACTGCACCGTGCACAGAACGTCCGGCTGAAACCTGATGCCGTGTCGTTTGAATTCGCTGCGCAGAAAGCCGTGATCGAAGCGCGCGTTGTGAGCCACGAACAATCTGCCGTCGAGACGCGCCAGAAGATCATGCGCGATGACATCGAAAGTCGGCGCATCACGCACCATTGAATCGCTGATTCCGGTGAGTTGCTGAATGAAGAATGGAATGGGCTGCTGCGGATTGACGAGCGAACTCCATTGCGTCACACCGGCCGGGCCGACTTCGACCACACCAATTTCAGTGATTCGATGAACGCCCAGGCTTCCGCCCGTTGTCTCCAGATCGACAAAAACCAGCGGCTCGGCGCAATAGAGATTGGAAACGGTTGGGAGCAAGGCTGCTGACCACTAATAGAGAGAGTGAGCGCATTTTAGCCCACGGGCCGTCCGCCCTTCGAATTCATGCAATTCGCCTATTGAGTTCGGAGATTGAAAGGACGATTCATCGCAACATTTGCGAAATCGGGCTCCGAAAGTCGCTATCGGCATAATTTACTTACAATGTAACCAGTTTTATCGAATCGTAAGCGTTTACGAGTCTTGTTACCGAAGCAGACGCTCGGCATCATGAATGTGTACCGCAAACACTTTTTAAGGAGGTCATGTCGTGACGACCGAACTCAAAAGCATGTTTTCGTGGATCAGGACTCTGGTAGGCCCTCAACCCGCAGTGGAAACATCAGAAGCACAAACGTTGTCTTTACTCGATTTCGATCCAGCGTGGCATGGGGATCACTGGCAGAACTTGTTGTCCTCACCAATGGATGCTCGGCGGTACGTAATGGAAGACTGGACTTTTGCGGCTCCTCTGTCGCTTGAAACCCAGGTTGAAGACGCACCGGGGCAGGCCAAAGAAGAAATGGAGCCTGCATTCTGAAGTTTTCGTAGAAGACTTAGATTGCACCAGGCGGATTCCTCGTGAATCCGCTTTTCGCGGTTTAGACGAAAAAAAAGCGCGACGGTGAAGTCGCGCTGACAAGGTTTGGAGATCTTTTCCGTCAACGAAAAAGTCTGCTTTGGAAAGCAGCGATTTAAGTATAGCCATGCATTACCGGGTAATCATCCACACTTCTGGCAATCATCTATTGCGGTTCCGTCAACAATCGCCCTTTCGGATTTTTGGCGTTGTATTTTAACGATAGAAGTTGTAGCAATTGCGCAACGACACGTTGTTGACACGTGCGCATCACCCTTCCCAATCCCCCGCAACTCCTTGCCAGTCAAGCCTTCGCTGGAATTTTACGATCATTGCCGATAGCAGAATACTTTATTGCGGAAATCGGAATGCCATCGCTGTAACACCGTCTTTACACTTCGTCTGGTCCGGAAACGACTGTGTCAATTCATTGCCACACGAATTCATCTGACAGCGCCTCTCGCAGCGCGTCGGAGTGAAGGTTTCCTTCAAGCCTGGGTTGTCAGACCCAAACTGCTCTCGGAGTTACAAAGATGAAAAAGACTCTCATGGTCGCCGCCCTGACGGGCGTATTTGCTACCGCTGCTCACGCACAAAGCAGCGTGACGCTGTACGGTTTGATCGACGCTGGCCTGACGTACACGAACAACCAAGGCGGCCAACACAACTTCAAGATGACGAGCGGCTCGGTGAACGGCAGCCGTTGGGGCCTGCGCGGCGCTGAAGACCTCGGTGGTGGCCTGAAGGCAATCTTCACGTTGGAAAACGGCTTCAGCATTGCTAACGGCACGCTGGGTCAAGGTGGTCGCGAATTCGGCCGTCAAGCATTCGTTGGTCTGTCGAGCACGCAATACGGTGCTGTGACCCTCGGTCGTCAATATGACTCAGTGGTTGACTACCTGGGCCCGTTGGCTCTGACCGGCACGCAGTACGGTGGTACGCAGTTCGCCCACCCGTTCGACAACGACAACCTCGACAACTCGTTCCGTATCAACAACTCGGTCAAGTACCAGAGCGCGAACTACGCTGGCTTCAAGTTCGGCGCGCAGTACGGCTTCTCGAACCAGGCTGACGGTTTCGCAAACAACCG
The DNA here is from genome assembly GCF_053574605.1 of Caballeronia sp. M23-90. Taxonomy (NCBI): domain Bacteria; kingdom Pseudomonadati; phylum Pseudomonadota; class Betaproteobacteria; order Burkholderiales; family Burkholderiaceae; genus Caballeronia; species Caballeronia sp. M23-90. The sequence goes on from NZ_JBSIPA010000052.1 coordinate 12,450, forward strand.
TGCATACAGCGTTGGCGCGTCGTATAACTACGGTCCGTTGAACATCGCTGCTGCTTACTTGCAACTCAACAACGACACGACCGGCGCGAACATCAACGCCGCGCTGTCGAACACGGGTGGTGCAGTTGCAGGCGACAACACGTTCGTGGCTGGCACGCAGCGCACGTACGGTGCTGGCTTGAACTACGCGTTCGGCCCGGCAACGGTTGGCTTCGTGTTCACGCAAACGAAGCTTGAAGATGCAGTTGGCATCGCAGCCGGCGCAATCAGCGCAACGAACGGCGTCGCGACCGGCAACTACATCCGCTTCAACAACTACGAGTTGAACGGCCGTTACGCGCTGACCCCGGCACTGAGCCTGGCTGGCGAGTACACGTACACGGACGCACGTATCGACGGTCAGAAGCCTTCGTTCCATCAGTTCGCCCTGCAAACGGCTTACTCGCTGTCGAAGCGCACTGACGTGTACCTGCAAGGTGAGTACGTTCACGCAATCGACCTCGACGGCACGGGCCTCGGCGCTCCGATCACGGGCGTAGGCATGTCGTCGACCCCGAATCAAGTGTCGGCAACGGTTGGCATTCGTCACCGCTTCTAAGCTTTGATTCAGGTAGTACCGATGTGAAAAAAGCGCCGCTTGCGGCGCTTTTTTTCGTCCCGAGGTTTTGCGTGATCCCGGCTCAGGTCTTCGGCGGATAGTGCACGTCGAGGATATCGATCTGTTGAACGCCCGCCGGCGTATGCAGCGTCACCGTGTCGCCAACCTTCGCCTTGAGCAACGCGCGCGCAATGGGCGATATCCAGCTCACATGCCCTACATCCAGATTCACCTCGTCCACGCCCACGATCGTCACCGTCTGCTCTTCCCCATCGTCGCCGGCATACGTCACCGTCGCACCGAAAAACACTTGATCGACGTTCTCCTGCCGGCTGCTGTCCACCACTTCGGCCAGATCCAGGCGCTTGGTCAAAAAACGGATACGCCGGTCGATCTCGCGCAACCGCCGCTTGCCATAGATGTAATCGCCGTTCTCCGACCGGTCACCATTCGATGCCGCCCATGAGAGCAGCTTCACGACATCCGGACGTTCAACATCGAGCAAATGCAGCAATTCATCACGCAAGCGCTGGTGCCCTGCCGGCGTGATGTAGTTCTTGGTGCCGGGCGGAACGCCTGGCGGCTGTTCGATATCGAGGTCGTCGTCACTCTCATCCGATTCTTTGACAAATGCTTTATTCATGGTGCAAACCGCTCAAAATAACGTATAGAAAGGCGAGATCGCTCCTGTGCAAGGTAACACGAAGAAGATCGGCATTACACAAATTGCGCCATAACCCTTCCTTTTTTGGGAGAGCTTGGCTATACTCTTGGTCTCGCGTGCGGCTGTAGCTCAGATGGATAGAGTACTTGGCTACGAACCAAGGGGTCGTGGGTTCGAATCCTGCCAGCCGCACCACTTCTTCAAAACGCTTTGCTCATCGAGCGTTTCATGTATTAGTTTGTCATAGTCGATTTTTGTATTACCCTGTTGCATATGCGGCTGTAGCTCAGATGGATAGAGTACTTGGCTACGAACCAAGGGGTCGTGGGTTCGAATCCTGCCAGCCGCACCAATTTGAGAAGGGCCTTCCTCGCGGAAGGCCCTTTTTGTTTGTGGGCCGGTTTGATGCCCGGCGCTTACTGGCGCGCGGCCGAACCAATGTCGCCGATACGTCCATCCGGCGCCGGTGCGTCGTCAGCCGACGCAATCGAACTCTGTTCGCCCAGCGGCTCCGCACGCTCGCCCAAAAGCATTTGCGAACGATGCGGATATTCGTCGTCCACGGTCTCGCCGAATGCGTGCAGCAAAAACGCGCGAAGCAACGCAACTCTCAACGACGCGCCACGCCCCTCCACTTCCCCGCCGTCCTTGCCGAACACCGCGGTGCAAACGACTTCGCCGCGCCCGTGATCGCTCATTTCCAGCCGGCACGCGCGCTCCAACACCACCGACGCAGCTTCCCAGGACGATGACGGCAAGAACCGCCCATCCCACGCGCGTCCACGGTCATTGCCACGAATGGCGAGGGTCTGGCCGCCATCGGTGAAATGGATTTCGCGGATGAAGTCGTGCAGCCCTCGCGCGACCCAATAGTCGAGCTCGGCGCCTTCCAGTTCTGATGTTTTCATAAGTGCCCTCGTTGTACGCAGAATGGGTACAGGGCACGCAGGTCGTGTTCCAGCGTCGGTGCTTGAACTTGCCGCGCCAACCGCCGCAATGAGGCGAACGTGAGGACGCTAGTAGTCGCCGCGTTCGCGATCGATCCGCATGCCGCCTTCGTTGTTGCGATGATGCGGCTCGTCACTTGGCCGCTCACGCGCAATGCGCATCACATCCGGATTTGTCCGGACACGCCGCATCACGTTCGCCAGATGCACGCGGTCACTGACCTGGATCACGAAGCGCAATACGGTGGATTCCTGCGTCACGTCCTCGTCCATTGCAATGTGGACGATGTTCGCGTCGGCGGACGTGATGTCAGCCGCCACGCGGGCGAATACGCCCTTCGATGTGCTCACGAGCACCTTGATGGCGACATCGAAGAGACGGCCCGGCTGGGGCGCCCAGGCAACGTCGATCCATCGGCCGGGATCGCGCCTGTGGATGCGCTGCGCAACCCGGCATTCCGTGGTGTGGATCGCCATGCCCAGCCCGATGCCGATATAACCCATGATGTCGTCGCCGGGAATCGGGCGGCAGCACGCCGACAATTGCACCGACATGCCTTCCGTGCCGGTGATCACGACCGGCGGCGCAGTGTTCGTGGTGAAGCTCTCGCGCGGGGAATCGTCGTCATCCCGCCCGGTCATCAACACTTCGATGCGCTTTGCCATCACTGCTGCGACACGGCGGCCAAGGCCGATGTCCGCGAAAATTTCCTGACGGCTCTTGTTGCCCGTCCACTGAGCCAGCTTCTCCCAGACTTCCGCGGTTACTTCGGAAAGCGCCAGGCCATAGCCCTTGAGAGATTGATCGACGAGCCGTTCGCCCAGTTGCACCGATTCATTCAGGCGCATCGTCTTCAGATAATGACGAATCGCCGAGCGCGCCTTGCCGGTACGTACAAAGCCGAGCCAGGCGGGATTCGGCTTCGAGTACGGCGCGGTAATGACTTCGACAATGTCGCCGCTCTTTAGCTCCGTACGCAACGGCAGCAACTCGTTGTTGATCTTGACCGCGACACACTGATTGCCGAGGTCGCTGTGGATGGAGTACGCAAAGTCGAGCGCCGTGGCGCCGCGCGGCAACGGCATGATCTTCGACTTGGGCGTGAACACATACACCGCATCCGGGAACAGGTCGATCTTGACGTGTTCGAGGAATTCGCTGGAATCGCCGGCTTCGCTCTGGATGTCCAACAACGACTTGAGCCATTGATGCGCGCGCTTTTGCACGTCGTTGAGATCGGCGCCGCCGTTCTTGTACAGCCAATGCGCTGCCACCCCCGCTTCTGCGATCTCGTGCATCTTGCGCGTGCGGATCTGGAACTCGATAGGCGCGCCAAACGGACCCACGAGCGTGGTGTGCAACGACTGATAGCCATTCACCTTCGGGATTGCGATGTAATCCTTGAACTTGCCCGGCACCGGCTTGTAAAGTGCATGCAGTGCGCCAATGCACGTGTAGCATTCCAGCGCGGTATCGAGCACGACGCGAAAGCCGTACACGTCGAGTACTTGCGAAAACGACAACTGCTTGTCGCGCATCTTCTTGTAGATGCTGAAGATGGTTTTTTCGCGGCCGGTAACGTCCGCCTTGATCTTCGCGTCAGCAATGGTCCGCTGCACCGCTTCCATGATCTTGCCGACCACTTCCCGCCGGTTGCCGCGTGCGGCCTTGACGGCGCGCTCGAGCGTGGCGTAACGGTGCGGATTGAAGTTCGCGAAACTCAGATCCTGCAGTTCGCGATACGTATTGTTCAGCCCGAGCCGATGCGCAATAGGCGCATAGATGTCGATGGTCTCGCGCGCCACACGACGCCGTTTTTCCGGCGGCACGGCGCCGAGCGTGCGCATGTTGTGCAGCCGGTCCGCAAGCTTCACGAGGATCACGCGTACGTCGCGCGCCATGGCGAGCAGCATCTTGCGGAAGTTTTCCGCCTGCGCTTCCTCGCGATTGCGGAACTCCATTTTGTCGAGCTTCGACAAACCATCGACAAGTTCCGCGACCTTCGGCCCGAACCGTTCCGCGATTTCGGTTTTCGTCACGCCCTGATCTTCGATCACGTCATGGAGCAATGCCGCCATGATGGATTGATCGTCGAGTTTCCAGCTCGCGCAAATTTCCGCGACTGCAACCGGATGCGTGATGTACGGCTCGCCACTCTGACGATACTGCCCGAGATGGGCTTCGTCGCTGAAATGGAAAGCCTGTTTGACCTGCTTGATTTCTTCCGGCGAAAGATACGCGGCCAGTTCGGTCGTCAGTTTCGCGATGGAAACGACGTCGCTGCGGCGCGGTTTTTCCGGGGTGGCGGTCGGCCCGAACAGATGGCGAAACGATTGTTCGAGGACCGCGTCAATATACTTGCGCGCCGCCGACGGAGAATCTCCGTCCTGGTCGTGATCGTGCGCGTGGTTTTCAGTGTTCAGCTCGACCTGAGCGTCACGATGCGAATCGACACTGAGCGCGTCGTGGTGCGTATCCACAGAGACGGACGATGGAACAGGATTCATGGTCGCCTCCGTGGTTAGCTGACGCTTTAGCAAAGATGCGCGTTGATTCGAAATCGCTCGTGCCGATAACCCGGTTGAAACTTAAACCGGAACCTTCTTGAGCATTTCCACACCGACCTGGCCCGCCGCGATTTCACGCAGCGCTACAACGGTCGGCTTGTCGCGGCTTTCGATCTTCGGCGTGTGGCCCTGAGCGAGCTGGCGCGCGCGGTACGTTGCTGCGAGCGCGAGCTCGAAGCGATTGGGGATCATTTTCAGACAGTCTTCGACAGTGATGCGGGCCATGGTTGATTCCTTCTCGATATGTTCTTCATTCTACCTTATGTGACCGGAAAGCCCGCTCACTCGGCGTGCGGCGAGTGTATGCCCAACTCGACGAATAACTGCGTATGACGTGCATATTGCGAACCAAAGCGCAGACGTGTCGCGGCAACGAGACAGCGCAATTCGGTCAGCGCCTTATCGAAGTTCTCGTTGATCAGCACATATTGCGCTTCGGGCGCGTGCGCCATCTCGCTGCCGGCAGCAAGCAAACGGCGCACGATCACGTTCGGCGAATCTTGTCCGCGCTTCTTCAAGCGCTCTTCCAGCGCATCGAGCGAGGGCGGCAGGATGAAAATTTCCACCGCGTTGCGAAAGCGTTTCTTGACCTGCTGCGCGCCTTGCCAGTCGATTTCGAGCAGCACGTCATGGCCGCTTTTCATCTGCGCTTCAATCCATACGCGCGACGTTGCGTAGTAATTGCCGTGCACTTCCGCGCTTTCGAGGAATTCACCGGCGTCGTGCCGCGCCATGAAATCATCAACGGAAGCGAAATGGTATTGCACGCCGTTTTCCTCGCCGGGACGCGGGTCGCGCGTGGTGTACGAGACGGACAGGCGGATTGCCGGATCCTGCGCGAGCAGCGCGTTCACCAGCGTGGATTTGCCCGCGCCCGACGGCGCGACGACCATGAACAGGTTGCCCGGATAAACGCCGGCGTAGGTGTTGCGTTGAGCGTCGTTCATGTGCCGTTACTCCAGATTCTGCACTTGCTCGCGCATCTGTTCGATGAGCAGCTTGAGCGTCATCGATGCATCTGCGAGTTCTTTTGCTGCCGCCTTCGAGCCGAGCGTGTTCGCTTCGCGATTGAGTTCCTGCATCATGAAGTCGAGCCGCTTGCCCACCTTGCCGCCCTTTTGCAGCACGTGACGCGTTTCCGTCAGATGCGCGGTGAGGCGCTGCAATTCTTCGTTGATATCGATACGGATGCCGTACATGGTCACTTCCTGGCGAATCCGTTCGGCGATCTCTTCGCGCGGAATGCTGGTTTGCGTCGTTCCTTCCGGCGCGGCAATGCCGAGCGCAATCTGCAGACGTTCCACGATCTTCTGCTGATGCTTCGTGATCAGTTCCGGCACGAGCGGCGTGATGCGCGCGACGATCGCTTCCATTTCCGTCACATTCGCGATCAACACGGCGCTGAGCGCGGCGCCTTCGCGGGCGCGGACATCGATAAGTTCGGCAATCGCCTGCTTGCCGCACGCCAGCACCGCGTTGCGCAAGGTTTCTGCCGAAACACCGCTTTCCGACAAAATACCGGGCCAGCGCAGGATTTCACCGGTGCGCATGCGTTCGGAATCGGGGAAAACGTCGAGAACCGAGCGCTCCAGCGCGGCCAGTTGGGACAGCGCTTCGCGGTTGAGCGCGCCGGAAATGGTCGTTTGCTCGGCGCGATTCAGGTTGATGCGGATATCGACCTTGCCGCGCGAGAGCTTGTTCATCAGCATTTCGCGCAACTGCGGCTCGCATACGCGAACGTCTTCCGGCATGCGGAAGTTCATGTCGAGAAAGCGCGAATTCACCGTGCGCAATTCCACCGATACTCCCACGCCCGAGCCATTTGCGCCCGCGCCGTCCGACGCTACCTCGCGCGTGGCGCTCGCATAGCCTGTCATGCTGTAGATCATTATCGCGTCCGTTGTTGAAGACCGTGTGCACCGGCGCCTTCACTGCATGCGCCGCACGGCCGGTTCACTTCAGTACGCCCGGCGTGAAGCTGCGCGAATGGCATGCATGGTTGGCCGGGCGGGGAAGCTGGCATTATCCCATTTTTGCCGTTACTGCCCTTGAAAGCCCGGGGAAACGCGTGCGTCGGCTTCATACGCAGCCGGACGCTCACCCGGATTGCGGATAAAATTTGTTTTTCCGGCCCGGCGTTCCTTCGCTGTGTTCGTCGCTCGCTGCCGCTTTCTGGCGACTTTCAGCACCGCCCTCCCTTACTGCTTTTTCACTTGATCGCCTCCATGACAGATTCTCCGCTGACCTCGCCCGCCCCGACTTCACGCCCCAGCGGCCGCCGCGCGAACCAGTTGCGCGACGTGCGCATCACGCGTCATTACACGAAGCACGCGGAAGGTTCGGTCCTCGTCGAATTCGGCGATACCAAGGTGATCTGCACCGCAAGCATCTCCGAGCGCGTGCCCGAATTCCTGCGCGGCCGCGATCAGGGCTGGCTCACCGCCGAATACGGCATGCTGCCGCGCGCGACGAACACACGTAACGATCGCGAAGCCGCGCGCGGCAAACAGACCGGACGCACGCAGGAAATCCAGCGGCTGATCGGGCGCGCGCTGCGTTCCGTGTTCGATCTGAACAAACTCGGCGCGCGGACGCTGCATATCGATTGCGATGTGATCCAGGCCGATGGCGGCACGCGCACGGCAAGCATCACGGGCGCGTTCGTCGCGGCCCACGATGCCGTCACCAAGCTGATTGCCGCCGGGAAGATCGCAGAATCGCCCATCAACGAATTCGTCGCCGCGATCTCGGTTGGCGTGTACAACGGCCAGCCGGTTCTCGACCTGGACTACGACGAAGATTCCCAGTGCGATACCGACATGAACGTCGTGATGACGGGCGCCGGCGGTTTTGTCGAGGTTCAGGGTACGGCCGAAGGCGTGCCGTTCACGCGCTCGGAAATGAATTTATTGCTGGATCTGGCGCAAAGCGGCATTGAAACGTTGATTGCGAAGCAGAAAGTCGCCCTGGAGCTGCTCAGTGTCTGATCCTGTATTCAAACGGGTCGTGCTGGCGTCGAACAACGCCGGCAAGTTGCGCGAGTTTGCGGCCTTGCTCGCGAGTGCCGGCATCGATCTGGTGACGCAAGGCGAACTCGGTGTATCCGAGGCCGAGGAACCGCACGTGACGTTCGTCGAGAACGCGCTGGCGAAGGCGCGGCATGCATCGAAGGCGACGGGGCTTCCCGCTCTCGCCGATGACTCCGGTCTCTGCGTTCACGCGTTGCGCGGCGCGCCCGGTGTCTATTCCGCGCGATACGCGCAATTGCTCAACGGCAGCGAAAAAAGCGACGCCGCGAACAACGCGCGGCTTGTCGCGGATCTGGCGAATGAAACCGATCGTCGCGCGTATTTTTTCTCCGTGCTCGTGCTGGTTCGTCATGCCGACGATCCAGAACCGCTGATTGCGGAAGGCCGCTGGCATGGCGAAGTGGTGGATGCTCCGCGCGGCGCAAACGGCTTTGGCTACGATGCCCACTTCTTCGTGCCATCGCTTGGAAAAACGGCCGGTGAACTCGATCCCGCAGTCAAGAACGCCAGCAGCCACCGGGCAATCGCGCTTCGGCATCTGCTCGGCCGGTTGAAGGACGTCTCGTGAGCGCCGGTCCCCAAACAATCAACGTCGTCAAGGCGTTCACGTCGCCGGGCAGTATCCGGCTGACGTCGCTGCCGCCGTTGTCGCTGTACGTGCATTTCCCTTGGTGCGTCAAAAAGTGTCCGTACTGCGACTTCAATTCGCATGAGTGGAAGGGACAGACGTTTCCGGAAGACCGTTATCTCGATGCAGTGCGCGCCGATCTGGAACAAGCATTGCCGATGGTCTGGGGCCGGCAGGTCCATTCAATTTTCATCGGCGGGGGCACGCCCAGCTTGTTGTCGGCGAAGGGGCTGGACCGTCTGCTTTCCGACGCCCGCGCGTTGCTGCCCCTCGACGCCGATGCCGAGATCACGCTCGAAGCGAATCCCGGTACTTTCGAAGCGGCGAAGTTTGCGCAGTTCAGGGCGAGCGGCGTGAACCGGTTATCGATAGGAATCCAGAGCTTCAACGAAGCGCATTTGAAGGCGCTCGGACGGATTCACGATGCGACGCAAGCGCGCCAGGCCGTGGAAATCGCCGCGAAGAACTTCGATAACTTCAACCTCGACCTGATGTTCGCGCTGCCGAAGCAAACGCTGGACGAATGCCGTGCCGACATAGAAACCGCAATCAGTTTCGCGCCGCCGCATTTGTCGCTGTATCACCTGACGCTCGAGCCGAACACCCTGTTCGCGAAATACCCGCCGCCCGTTCCCGACGACGACGAATCCGCCGACATGCAGGACTGGATTCACGAGCGCACGGCATCGGCGGGGTACGAGCGCTACGAGGTATCGGCGTATGCGAAGCCGAACAAAAAGAGCCGGCACAACCTGAATTACTGGCGCTTCGGCGACTATCTGGGAATTGGCGCGGGCGCGCATACCAAGTTGTCGTTCCCGCAAAAGATCGTGCGGCAGGTCCGATACAAACATCCAGGCACGTACATGGACGAAGCGCTCGCAGGCGCGGCCGTGCAGGAAGAAAACGAAGTCGGTCCGCGCGATCTGCCGTTCGAATTCATGCTCAACACGCTGCGGCTCGTCGAAGGATTTCCGGTGCATTCGTTTAACGAACGCACCGGCCTTGCCATGTCCGCGATCGAACCCGCGTTGATCGAAGCCGAGAAGCGCGGCCTGATCACGCGCGATATCGACACCATTGCGCCCACGCAGCGCGGCCAGGATTTTCTCAACGACCTGCAGGCGCTGTTCCTCAAGAACCCTGACTCGAAGACGACCAAGGACAACCGTTAATTGAGCGCCTCCTCTCCTGCAGTACCGCCCAATTCAGTGATGCGTCACCGGCCCTTTGCGCTCTTCTGGAGCGCGCGGGTCATGTCATCGGTGGCGTTCCAGATGATGTCGGTCGCCATCGGCTGGCAGATTTATTCGATCACGCACAGCGCGTTCGCGCTCGGGCTGGTCGGCCTCGCGCAGTTCCTGCCCATGTTCATGCTCACGCTCGTGGTCGGTCATGTGGCCGACCGGTACGACCGGCGCACGATCGCGTTCATCTGCCAGGCGATCGAGGGCGTGGCGGCGTTGACCTTGTGTATCGCCACGTGGCGTGGGGTGACGAGTCAGGAATTGATCTATGTGATCGCTGCAGTTGCCGGTTCGGCCCGGGCGTTTGAATCGCCGTCGATGTCAGCGCTCTTGCCCAACCTCATTCCGCGCGCCCAGTTGCAGTACGCAACCGCGTGGTCCACGTCTGCGAACCAGACCGCGCAGATTCTCGGCCCCGCGATGGGCGGCCTGCTCTACGGGCTCGGCGCGCTCGTGGTGTACGGGGCGGTATCGGTGGCGTTCGTGGGCGCGGCGCTGCTGCTTTCACTGATAAAAATCGAAAAAGCGGTTCGTATGAAAACGCCGCTTTCGTTCGAGTCGCTGTTTTCGGGTATCGCATTCATTCGACGCAAACCTGTGATTCTCGGCGCGTTGTCGCTCGATCTGTTTGCGGTGCTGCTCGGCGGCGCGACGGCCTTGTTGCCCGTGTTCGCCCGCGATGTGCTGCAGGCCGGACCCTGGGCGCCCGGCGCCTTGCGCGCGGCGCC
>NZ_JBSIPA010000530.1:0-4255 GCF_053574605.1 Caballeronia sp. M23-90
CGTCGCCCGGGAAATCGTACTTCGACAGAAGCTCACGCACTTCCATTTCGACGAGTTCCAGCAACTCGGCGTCGTCCACCATGTCGCACTTGTTCAGGAACACGATGATGTACGGCACGCCAACCTGGCGAGCCAACAGGATGTGCTCACGCGTTTGCGGCATCGGGCCGTCTGCAGCCGAACACACCAGGATTGCGCCGTCCATCTGCGCTGCACCCGTAATCATGTTCTTCACATAGTCGGCGTGACCCGGGCAGTCAACGTGCGCATAGTGACGCGCGGCCGTTTCGTACTCGACGTGTGCCGTGTTGATCGTGATACCACGTGCCTTCTCTTCCGGCGCCGCGTCGATCTGGTCATACGCCTTCGCTTCGCCGCCGAACTTCTTCGACAACACCGTTGCGATTGCTGCCGTCAGCGTGGTCTTGCCGTGGTCGACGTGACCAATCGTGCCTACGTTGACGTGCGGCTTGGTCCGTTCGAATTTACCTTTTGCCATGATTACCTTCTTTCAAATTTGTTAATCGGTTAAAGACTTTTGGCCTGCCGAATTACTTGGATTTAGCGTTGATGATCGCTTCGGAGACGTTACGCGGCGCTTCCGAATAATGCTTGAATTCCATCGTGTACGTAGCGCGACCTTGCGTCGCCGAACGCAGCGACGTCGAGTAGCCGAACATTTCCGACAGCGGGACTTCAGCGCGTACGATCTTGCCGCCGCCAATCATGTCTTCCATACCCTGGACGATACCGCGACGGCTCGACAGGTCGCCCATCACGTTGCCCATGTAGTCTTCCGGCGTTTCGACTTCCACGGCCATCATCGGCTCGAGGATAACCGGGTTTGCACGGCGCATTGCTTCCTTGAACGCCATCGAACCTGCCATGCGGAATGCATTTTCGTTCGAGTCAACGTCGTGGTACGAACCGAAGGTCAGGTGAACCTTCACGTCGACCACCGGGAAGCCAGCCAGCACGCCTGCTTTCAGCGTTTCCTGGATACCCTTGTCCACAGCCGGGATGTACTCGCGCGGAATCACACCGCCCTTGATCTCGTCCAGGAACTCATAGCCCTTGCCTTGCTCGTTCGGCTCAAGCGTAATGACAGCGTGGCCGTACTGACCGCGACCGCCCGACTGCTTGACGAACTTGCCGTCAACGTCTTCTGCCTTGCCGCGGATGGTTTCGCGATACGCGACTTGCGGCTTGCCGACGGTTGCTTCAACACCGAATTCACGCCGCATACGGTCAACCAGAATTTCCAGGTGCAGCTCGCCCATACCCGAAATGATGGTCTGGCCCGACTCTTCGTCGGTTTGAACGCGGAACGACGGATCTTCCTGAGCCAGGCGGTTGAGCGCGAGGCCCATCTTTTCCTGGTCAGGCTTGGTCTTCGGTTCCACAGCCTGCGAAATCACCGGCTCCGGGAAAATCATGCGCTCGAGAACGATCGGATGCGCCGGATCGCACAGCGTATCGCCAGTGGTCGCGTCTTTCAAGCCAACCGCAGCAGCGATGTCGCCTGCATGCACTTCCTTGATTTCTTCGCGCTGGTTTGCGTGCATCAGCAGAATACGGCCAAGACGTTCCTTCTTGTCCTTGGTCGCGTTCAGCAGCGTGTCGCCCGACTTGGTCGTACCCGAATACACGCGGAAGAAGATCAACTGGCCGACAAACGGGTCGGTCATGATCTTGAACGCGAGTGCCGAGAACTTTTCGTCGTCAGCGGCGCGACGTTCAGCACGCTCACCATCTTCAAGTTCGCCCAGAACCGGCGGAATGTCGATCGGCGAAGGCAGGAAGTCGAGCACAGCGTCCAACATGCGCTGCACACCCTTGTTCTTGAACGCGGTGCCGCACAACATAGGCTGGATTTCACAAGCAATCGTACGGTCGCGAAGACCCTTCACGATTTCCTCTTCGGACAGTTCGCCCGTTTCGAGGTACTTGTTCATCATTTCTTCGTTCGATTCCGCGGCGGCTTCGACCATCTTCTCGCGCCATTCGTCGCACGTATCCTTGAGCTCTGCCGGGATTTCTTCGTACGAGAACTTGGTGCCCTGGGACGCTTCGTCCCAAATGATCGCCTTCATCTTGATCAGGTCAACAACGCCCGTGAACGTGTCTTCCGCGCCGATAGGCACGACGACCGGAACCGGGTTTGCCTTCAGACGCAGCTTGAGCTGGTCGTAGACCTTGAAGAAGTTCGCGCCGGTACGGTCCATCTTGTTGATGAACGCGAGACGGGGAACCTTGTACTTGTTGGCCTGGCGCCACACGGTTTCCGACTGGGGCTGAACGCCGCCCACAGCGCAATAAACCATGCACGCACCGTCGAGCACGCGCATGGAACGTTCAACTTCAATAGTGAAGTCGACGTGTCCCGGGGTGTCGATGATGTTGATGCGGTGCTCGGGGCGGTCGCCGGCCATGCCTTTCCAGAAGGCCGTCGTTGCTGCCGACGTGATGGTGATGCCGCGCTCCTGCTCCTGCTCCATCCAGTCCATCGTTGCTGCGCCGTCGTGAACTTCACCGATCTTGTGATTCACGCCTGTGTAAAACAGAATGCGTTCGGTCGTCGTCGTCTTGCCAGCATCGATGTGAGCGCTAATACCGATATTGCGGTAGCGCTCGATAGGTGTCTTGCGAGCCACTTTGAATCCTTAATTGGGTCGACGCAGCCGGCACATGCCGGTTACGCCCTAACACAAACGGGCGAGGCGCTTGGTAAGCGCACCCGCCCGGAGGTTTTCCGTTCGTCCCAGGTCGGGAGGCCTGAATTTCAGCCTTAGAAGCGGAAGTGCGAGAACGCCTTGTTGGCTTCTGCCATCCGGTGAACTTCGTCGCGCTTCTTCATCGCGCCGCCACGGCCTTCCGCGGCTTCCGAAAGCTCACCTGCGAGACGCAGGGCCATCGACTTCTCGCTGCGCTTTTTCGCAGCTTCGCGCAACCAACGCATCGCCAATGCCATACGACGCGACGGACGCACTTCCACTGGAACTTGATAGTTCGCACCACCAACGCGGCGGCTTTTCACTTCCACAACCGGCTTCACGTTGTTGAGCGCACCCGTGAACACCTCCAGCGGGTCCTTGCCACCCTTGGTCTGGATCTGTTCAAAAGCACCATAAACGATACGCTCGGCAACCGACTTCTTGCCCGACAGCATGATCACGTTCATGAACTTGGCTACATCTACGTTGCCGAATTTCGGATCCGGCAAAATGTCCCGCTTGGGGACTTCGCGACGACGCGGCATGATTCTTCCTTTGATTTTTCAGTTGGAGCCACTTCGGCTCCACGGTCACCAACTAACCCGATCTATCTATCGACTAACCAGCTTGGCCGGGTGACCACTTACTCGACAGCACCGGCACATCCGGCACCACCGCTTGAACGCCCTGTTACAGGCAACCTGTACTGCTCAACTGGCAAAAAACTTACTTGCCAGCCTTGGCGCGCTTCGCACCGTACTTCGAGCGAGCTTGCTTACGATCCTTGACGCCCTGGGTATCCAGCGAGCCGCGAACCATGTGGTAACGCACACCCGGCAAGTCTTTCACACGGCCGCCGCGAATCAGCACTACCGAGTGTTCCTGCAGGTTGTGGCCTTCACCACCGATGTACGAAATGACTTCAAAACCGTTCGTCAGACGAACTTTTGCAACTTTACGAAGTGCCGAGTTCGGCTTCTTCGGCGTCGTCGTGTACACGCGAGTGCACACGCCGCGACGCTGCGGGCAGTCCTGCAAAGCCGGCGACTTGCTCTTCACTGTTTCTGAAGCGCGGCCTTTGCGAACCAATTGATTGATGGTTGGCATTGTCTATTCCTAAATTGATCAAAATCGGCGCTCCCGTTTCGGGCAAAGCAAAACGGACTGCGCGCCGAGCACTCCGGCTCCTGGTTCATGCGTGCGAGGAAATCCTCGCTAGCAGATCCAAGAACGAGAACCTAGCATCATAGTCTGAAATTCGTAATGCGGTCAATAGCTTGGGGGTCGGCAGGAGTAGCCGGCGCGCAAAAAGCTAGTCAGCGCCGACCACTTCGAGCAATTCGTCGCCAAACCGATCGAGCTTGCGCGCCCCGATACCGGGAATCTGCCGCAAATCCTCAATGGAATCCGGCTCGTTGCGCGCGATCTCCGCCAGCGTTGCGTCATGAAAAATGACATATGCCGGCACGCCGTCGCTTTTCGCCATGCTCGCGCGCCACGATACCGGGAATCTGCCGCAAATCCTCAATGGAATCCGGCTG
>NZ_JBSIPA010000531.1:0-4248 GCF_053574605.1 Caballeronia sp. M23-90
TGCAATGGCAGGACGCGCAAACGATCAGCGGCACCTTGCGCGTGCCCGATGTTCCGCGCTGGTGGCCGCATACGCATGGCGATCCGGCCTTGCACGAGGTCACGCTCGAGTTCGCGAATCACGATGCCATTTCCCTTGGCCGTATCGGCTTCAGGGAGATCACGGTGGACCGCGGACCCGCAGGCGATGGCTTTCAGCTCGTCATCAACGGTGTACCTGTGTTTGCGCGCGGCGCGTGCTGGACGACCGCAGATCTCGTGTCGCTCGACACGTCGGCTGAACAGGCGCAAACGTTTTTCCGGCTTGCGCGCGATGCTGGCATGAACATGTTGCGAGTGGGTGGCACCATGCTTTACGAGTCCGATGCGTTCTATGCTTTGGCCGATGAACACGGACTCCTCATCTGGCAGGATTTCGCATTCGCGAATTTCGATTACCCGACCGATCCGGCCTTTAAAGCCAGTGTTCAGCGCGAGGCAGAACAGTTTTTATCAAGAACGCAACGCTTTGCTTCGCTTGCTGTCCTGTGCGGTGGAAGCGAAGCCGACCAGCAAGCGGCCATGCTCGGACTGCCGCCGGCAATGCGCACGCAAACGTTGTTCACCGAGCAGTTGCCTTCCATCTGCGCGGCGAAGCGCCCTGATGTGCCTTATGTCATCAACTCGCCAAGTATCCCGGCATCCGATGACAGCGAGAACGCCTGGCCCTTCGCCACACGTGCAGGCATCACCCATTACTACGGCGTGGGTGCCTACCAGCGGCCACTCGATGACGCACGACGCGCAAACGTTCGTTTCGCAAGCGAATGCCTCGCGTTCGCCAACGTTCCCGACGATGTCGCGCTCAACGCGGTGCCGCTTGCATCGATGCCGCATCAGCCGCGCTGGAAAGCCGCCGTACCACGCGATCCAGGCGCAAGCTGGGATTTCGACGACGTCCGCGAACACTACCTGCGCGCGCTCTATTCGGTCGATCCACTGCGTCTGCGCTATGAAGACCCGGAGCGCTATCTGGCCTTGTCGCGAGCCGTGGTCGCCGAAGTGATGGGCGAAGTCTTCTCGGAATGGCGCCGGCAGGGATCGTCATGCGCGGGCGGGATCGTGTGGCAGTTGCAGGACATCAGGGCGGGCGCCGGCTGGGGCTTGATCGATGCCCTGGGCACGCCCAAAAGTGCGCTACACGGCCTCGCACACGTTTTACGTCCCGTAACTGCGCTCATCACCGACGAAGGCCTTGACGGGCTCGATATCCATCTCATCAACGAAACGGCGACGCCGATCAATGCGCATCTCGACCTCGTGTGTCTTCGCGACGGCGCCACGAAGGTTGCGAGCGCCTCGCGGGACGTAACACTTTCGCCACGCAGCAATACACGCCTGCAGGCATCCGATGTCCTCGGCCAGTTCTTCGACTTTACCTACGCGTATCGATTCGGCCCGCGCGCCCATGAAGCGACCGTCATCACCTTGCGAGACAAGGCGACAGGCGCCGTGCTGTCGGAAGCATTCCACTTCCCCGAGCGGGAACTGGCGCAACGCCACGACCTCGGTTTCGAAGTGCGTCTCGAACATGACGCTCAGGGCGAATGGGCGCTCGTGATGCACGCCAAACGTTTGGCACGATGGGTACATGTAGTCGATCCGCACTATCGCGCACGCGATGAATGGTTCCATCTCGCGCCCGGTGTCGAGCGTCGAATCGCCCTCGTTGCTCGTGAACGAAACACTTCGCATACGCCGCAAGGCGAGGTTCGTGCGCTGAACGCAACGTTTTCAGTTCAGTACCAGCGCATGCAACGCGCGTTGTCTGCAAGGGCTGCATAAGCCCTGCGCGCCCTTGCGGGTGTGTCAAGCGGGCGTCGGCGGCACTTGCGTTCGTTAGCACACGCAGATCGTGGAACAGTTCTGAATCATTTTTTAAACAACCGATGAATGCCTGTTAAAGCATTCGCGGTTCGTGCGCCAGATGCCCGTTTTGTGGTCAGGAATGAAACGTGGACAGGCCACCAGTAAGGCATTGCGCAGACGAAAGGGTGCGTTGCATCAATCAAGGTGAAAGTCCGGGTCAAACAGGGCTGCTGTTCAAGAGTGAAACAAAAACATCCATCTGCAGATTTGCCGCTGGCACCCGCCACGCACGACCCCATGATGGCATTGAGATTGACCATCGCTGGCACGGTCCTCGCTAAATGAGTTGCGCAACGCGGTAACGTCGAAAAAACAAACCAACTAAACGACGATGCTGCGCTGCTTACGGGGCTGGTCGCGAAACGTTTCGATGAATGCCGTCAGATGCACTCACGGATCGTTTCGCTGGCCGGTAAATAAAAAGTAAGGCGCAATGCGCACAGTCACGAGAGAAGAACATCATGCTGACCCTTCAGTCCGACCTGCACGGCAATCATCTGTTGGGTGCGCTTCCCGCGCACGAATGGCAAGCTCTTACACCTCACCTTGAACTGGTTCAGCTTCGCACCGATCAATTGCTGTGCGATTCGGGTCAGCGTATTCATCACGTGTACTTCCCCACCACCGCCATCATCTCCCTGCTTCACACGATGGAAGACGGCGGTTCAGTCGAGATCGCAGCAGTCGGCCGTGAAGGCATGACCGGCGTGCCCGTTCTGACTGGCGGTGAAACCATGCCGACGCGCGTCCAGGTGCAATGCCCGGGCTTCGCTTATCGCATGAGCGCATCTGCTTTGCGCGAACAGTTCGGCCGCTCGGATTTCCTGCGCCGCCTGATGCTGCTTTATATGCAAGCCCTGCTCACGCAAGTGGCGCAAACGGCTGCATGCAATCGTCACCACTCGCTCAACAAGCAACTGTGCCGCTGGCTCCTGATCGAAATCGACCGCACTTCTTCGAACCAGCTTCAAGTCACTCAGCAACTGATTGCCGACATGCTTGGCGTGCGCCGTGAAGGCGTGACCGAAGCCGCAGGCAAGCTGCATGACGCAGGACTGATTCATCACAGCCGTGGTTGCATCAAGGTGCTGGATCGCGAAGGCCTCGAAGCGCGCGCATGCGAATGCTACGGCATCGTCAAGCGTGAATTCGACCGGCTGCTCCCGCGTCTGCGCCAGGCTGCCGAAGAAGTTCATTGAATCCGCGGACCATGCGATCAGTGTGAGCGTCACGCAAGTCAGGTCATGGCCTGCCGCGCGCCCTCCTCTTCCCGCAGTCCCAGGTTCAACGTGTCGACATTTGCGTACGCATTAAGCTGCGATCATGCGTTTCATAAAAACATAATCATGCTTTCGATATTTATTGCATCGAACGGGTTTTGCACGCGTGTGGTGGGCGGATCGTGTTAATCGCCGCGCAGTTTTAAAAAGTGGTTTTGATTTGAAGCATTACATGTCAAGGGTCACGGCGCTATTTGTGTGAACTAAGACGCCCGCGTGCGGAAACGCACTTACCGGCCCTGCCGGAAACGCCACGATGTCACATCGAACGGCCAGAAGCGCGCCTCGACCATCGCGTCACCGCGAGTCAGTGCAAGCAGCCGCAAAGATGAAGCGAAGCAACGTAGCCAATAACAGTTTTCAAAGAGGCGCAGCGGTCTCCTGCCATGCGTCTTTCAACCTGCAGTTCTTCCTGTGTGAACACCTGCCAGATTCTCAAGGCAGGGAGCGTTAGCTGTTGTTTCGAGTGGCTGCTGCGAATGGGTGGACCGGGGAGAAACCCGTTCGCAGCGAAACCCGGATGACGCTATCAAGGCGCTTACGTCATGCACAGGAAGGACTACCTACGCGCACTGCGCGTTGACGGTCAGGAGACTTTGCGCTGGGGACATTCAGCGTATCCGTAACGCGAGGACCACTAATATGAATATCAAACTACTCGTTTCACTGCTGGCTGGCGCAACCTTCACAGCATCGTTGACCGGTTGCGCGATTGCACCGGGACCTTATCTCGACACCGATCGTCTCGACCAGACACCGGCGCCGGACAGCGTCGCCCAGGCGAACGTGAAGTATCACGTGACGCCTATCGATGTCAGCTACTTCGAGACCCATCCGCAACTCAGCGATGAAACGATCGCAAGCGTCTGCCCGCTCACCTGCCTGACCAAAGATACCCGCAAGCTCTATGCGTATCACATTGGCGTGAATGACCAGATCAGCATCACCGTCTGGGATCACCCTGAGTTCAGCTCGAGCGGTATTTCGGCAAGCACGGGAGGCGCGGGCGTACCGCCGCTGCCCGCGGGCACTACAGGCAACGCAGGCGCGCCGCTGAATGA
>NZ_JBSIPA010000532.1:0-4245 GCF_053574605.1 Caballeronia sp. M23-90
TCGCCGCGCACTGGCGCGTGTGATCGTCGGGCGTGGCGCCGATACCCCCGGTCGAGAACACAACGTCGCCCGATGCAAACGCCCGCTTGAGCGTGGCTGTAATCCGCTCGCGGTTATCGCCTATATATTCGGCCCAATCCAGCGCCAGACCGCGCGCCGACAAAAATTCGATAACTTTTGGCAGATGCTTGTCGGACCTTCGGCCGGACAAGATTTCGTCACCAATGATGATCACGCCAAAGCCCATGAATGCTCCCTGATCTTAGTAATTAGCCGGAGTGTGCAACTCGGCAGCCGCGCCATGACCGCTCAGCGCAGGCGCTGTAGCGGTTTCGATGCGCAAGCGCTCGAGCGCATGCAAGCAATAATGTGCAAACCAGAGCGCCGAAAAAACCAGAATAAATGCGTAAATCCAGATGGTCGCCGCGGCGACGATCGGGAACAACGGCAGCAGCCATACTGACCACGCCCACAACATCGTCGGCAGAGACCCCAGCAAACCGCTGACCACACCAATACCAAACAGCGGCCAACGCGAGCGCCGCACGATCGTACGCCGCTCGTCTGCGCTGGCGTGCATCGCGAGCGCGTCATAAGTCATCACCCGGTACGTCAGCCAACCCCACAGCACGGGCGGAATGATTGCGAAAAATGGCGGAATCAGCCATAGCGGCAGCGTGACGACCAACAGCACGAGGCACACGACGGTAGTGACGACCGAATGCCCGAGACTGCCGTACCACGATCCGCCCCGCCGCATATCAAGCGATGCGTACTGGCGCCGTGTCAGCAGCTTGATCACCGACGGCATCGAAAGCGTCGCGATGAGCAGCAGAATGGTCACCACGATCAACGGGATTGCCATGATCACGATGAAAAACGGCGCGATCACGACATGCAGCGATGAGAACCCGACAGAATCGAAGAGCCGGTACATAGCCGATGTAAATGCCCAGCTGTCGAGCCAGTTGCGCGCAGCGCCTGTCAGCGTTTGCCAGAAAAACCACAAGACAGCGCCCCATGCGACCGTCGCCACGGCGAAGGGCATGAACGTCAGCCAGAGCATCCTCGGATGAAACGCGTTCGCGAGAGCACGCACGAACGAACGCAGCAAGTCATTCATGCGGAGATCGTTTGAGAGAGGGAAAGAAGCTAGGATAAACCAGAGCGCGCATTGCGCGCTGCTCGTCCGGATGGCTAACGCCGGCGTTGCAGAAAACATCGCCGGTTGCAGGCCGACAACAGAAATTGAAGCTGCGCGAGAGCGACTGCCTGCGCCGTGCACCGGTCAGTCCCAAAGAGAGCATCGCCGTGTCAGACTGCAAAAAATTGCGAAAACAGCAAAAAGCTCTCTCGAGAAAGGCCCGCTAAACCGCTGTGGCGTCAGAGTCGGACCCGGGCGCGCGCATTGCCCGGTGGGATGCGATGCGTTCTCCGATCCGTTTGAACGCCAGCCAGTGCTGCGCAATAAAACCGTCCCCGTAATCGCGTCCCGGTGCGTCCGGACTGGCCAGTTGATCCCGGATACCGGTCGGCTCGAGCTCGCGATTCCACGACACGCTCCTGAACATCATGTCCCACCACGGCAGCAGCACGCCGAAGTTGCATCCGTACGCCGTACCTTCGTGGCCATATCCGATCGCGTGATGCCGTCTGTGAAACGAAGGGCTGACCAGCAGACGTTCGCCCAACCAGCCGAAATACACGCGGATATTGGCGTGCTGAATACTTTGCATGAGGTTGGTGATCGCGACGAGCACGACGAATTGCGAAGGCGGCACGCCAATCACCAGCGCGATGGCAGCAAAGAAACCCGCTTGCATGATGTCGTCGAGCAAATGGTTCCGGTCGTCGGTCCAAAGCGACATTTTTTGCTGGCTGTGATGAACCGCGTGCAGCTCCCACCAGATACCGATTCGATGTTCCATCCGGTGATACCAATAGCCGGCAAAATCAAGCACAACCAGATAGATTGCGAATGCAACGATGGGTTCAGAGGTGACACCCGGCCAAAGATTGTCGAGCTGGAGGTTCGCTATATTGTGAATCCGCAGCCAGCTTTGAAAACTGTCGAAGAACGGCTGGAAGGTAAAGAAAAAGAACAGATTCAGAATGCCAAGCTTGACGATCCACGTATAGAGCGCGTCTACGCGCACGCCTTTCCTGTTTTCCCATTTCTCCGCCGGACGGAGCGCCTCCAGCGGTCTGAGGATCGCGTACATGACAAGCACTTCGAACACACCCACGATCACCCAATAGAGCGCGTCGTACGTGTCTTCGTCATAGCCCATCAAGCCGACCTTGAACAGGAGCGGCTGCACGACATCGATGTACAGGGATGTCTGAATTGTCGAGACAACCGTGTCCAGCATGGAAATGATGGATTGAAACATGAAACTCCGTAACCGTTACCAGGCGCTGCCGGCAAAGCATCGCCCTTCAACCTCAACGTGACTCGCGACCCGGCCCCTCGCCTCAGCCGCCGTTCGGGCCAAACACCGGCGCCCGGTCGTAAAAATAGATGCCATGCGGCGAACGGCCCACAGCGATTGTCTGTATGAGCTTGCGATTTGTCAGATCAATGATTCCGACTTTCTTCGCGAACCGGAACGTTACCCAAAGATAGCGTTTGTCAGCGGAAAGTTCCATATCGTCCGGACCGGGAAGCAGACCGGTGATGTCGCCGACATTCGTGAGCGAATCTTGGTCAATGACACTGATTGTGCTCGCGACGCGATTTGACACCACGACATGCTTGCCGTCCGCCAGCGAGCGGAAGTTATGCGCGCCGTTCCCGGTCTTGATTGTCTTGACGATCTTCTGGTTACGCCAATCCACCACGGCGACATAATCCGCGCCTGTCATGCCAACCAGCATGTACTTGTCGTTCGGCGTCATCCAGAGACCGGCGGGCACCGGCCCCACCTTCATCTTCCATTTCACGGTCTGCGTTGCCAGATCAATAGCTGCGATCTCGCCGGATACCTGTAGCGAAATGAACGCAGTCTTGCTGTCGTTCGTGAACGCGATATGGCTCGGCATGACCGCGAGCGGGATGCGCTTTGCGATCGAAATATTCTTGCCGTCATAGCGGTAGATGTCCAGCCGGTCGAGCCGCAAGCCGGTTGACACAAACCACTTGTTGTCCGGCGAAAAACCGACCTGATACGGGTCCTCGATATTTTCGACCCAGCGCTGAGGCTTGCCTGTTTTCGGGTCCACGAACATCAGGTTGTTCGACACCGAGTTCGCCACGATCAGCGACGAATTGTCCGGTGTTGCCATCAAATGATGCGGCTCCTTGCCGGTCGGAATCGTGGCCACGACCTGGCGAGTCGCTTCGTCGATGAGACTGAGCGTGGCTTCGCCTGAATTCAGCACGATCACGTTGTTGGCGTAGGCCGGCGCGTGGACGGAAAACGCCGAGAGCAATGCCGCAGTGGCCGCAGTCGCGCGGGAGAAACGAGTACGAAGGCGAGTACAAAGAAAATTGCGCATGAAAACTCAAGTCAGAAATCAGTCGACATTGTAGAACGTTTGCGCTTTTGAGAGGTTGAGCGGACGCAGGTTTTCCACGTTTTGTTGGCAATACCGCGCAAACGCCAGCGCGGTCACGTGCAAAGTTCGATGCCGCAAAAAACATCACCAGTCCACCGGCTCGACAACTGCCCCGAAGAGAAGCAGCCAAGCAACAGTGGAAAACGACGACGAAAATCTACCAGACATCACAAATTTTCACGCTTAAATCACTTAGTTTGCAATGCGAACCATTTATCCGACTCGCCCACTCAAATTAAGAAAGATCGTGTATATCGCCGGCGTTACAACGCGGATGATCCCGAGCTTCTGAGTCCGAAGCGCAGCATGCAGGAAGCTTGTCCAACGCCCAAGCGGGCCAGAATTTGCGAGGCGGGAGATCCTCGTTACCAGGAACGGTCACGTCCAACTCCGACCATCATCCGGACCCAGCGCGACCTGTTCCATCGATCAACCGACAAGTATTTGTCAAATTGTTAGACATCCTTCTTTCATGAATAGAATTTTCAAAGCAGTCTGGAACGAATCTTCCGGTACCTGGGTGGCAGCATCCGAGACTTCCAAATCGCATTCCAAGCGCAACCTGTTCCATCGATCAACCGACAAGTATTTGTCAAATTGTTAGACATCCTTCTTTCATGAATAGAATTTTCAAAGCAGTCTGGAACGAATCTTCCGGTACCTGGGTGGCAGCATCCGAGACTTCCA
>NZ_JBSIPA010000533.1:0-4229 GCF_053574605.1 Caballeronia sp. M23-90
TGCTGGCGCACCGGTCCGCCGGCGTGTCGTGAAGCTCGACGGACCGCTGGTGGAGCGCGCGTCGGTAAGGGTATTCACCGAAGCAAAACAGCCCGCAATTAATAATATTAGCGATTGACCAATAATAAAATGCGGTGGAATAATCGTCGCACTTCGACTTTTTGAGACGGAGCGAGCAAGACGCAAAAAGAACACGACACAGCAGGACCGACGTACTTAAAAAAGCAAGACCATCCATACCGGAGGAAGACATGCTGTCGCTTGAAAACTTGAAAACATGCAAGACCCCGTTCCGCGTGCTCGCCACGTCCGTGCTCGCGCTGTCGATGGCGGCGGCATTCGGCATTGCACACGCTGACGACTCTCCCCTGCCGAAGCTGGCGACCAAAAAACCGCTGCGCGTCGGTTTTGCGCAGACCGAAAGCAACAACCCGTGGCGTCTCGCCGAAACCAAGAGCTTCAAGGACGTGGCTGCAAAGTGCGGCTGGCAGATGGTCATGACCGATGCCAACAGCTCGGCATCGAAACAGGTCGCCGATATCCAGAGCATGATCGCGCAGCACGTCGATCTGATCGTGTTCCCGCCGCGTGAAGAAAAGCCGCTTGCGCCTATCGTGCTGCAGGCCAAGAAAGCAGGCATTCCCGTGATCCTGGTCGACCGCGACGTGGATCAGTCGGTGGCGAAGGCGGGCCGCGACTACATCACGTTCATTGGTTCGGACTTCATCAACCAGGGGCAACGCGCCGCCGACTGGCTCGTGAAGGCGACGGGCGGCAAGGGCAAGATCATCGAACTGGAAGGATCGACGGGCGCGTCCGCTGCGAACGATCGCAAGAAAGGTTTCGATGACGTGATCGCGAAGAATCCGGGTCTGCAGATCATCGCGTCGCAAAGCGGCGATTTCGCCCGCGACAAGGGCCGCCAGGTCATGGAAACGCTGCTTCAGGCGCATCCCGACGTGACTGCCGTGTACGCGCACAACGACGAGATGGCCCTCGGTGCAATCGCGGCCATCAAGGCGGCCGGCAAGCAGCCAGGCAAGGACATCACGATCGTGACCATCGACGGAACGAAGGGCGGCATGGACGCAATCGCGGCCGGTGAACTCGGTGCGAGCGTGCAGTCGAGCCCGTTCTTCGGCCCCCTTGCGTGCGACGTGGCGCAGAAGTTCGCGAAGGGCGAAACCATCCCGCCGTGGGTGAAAGTCTCCGACCGCTTCTACGACAAGAGCAATGTCGCGCAGAGCATGCAGTACGGCTACTGAGCGGCTTCTGAGGGGCCGGTGATCGGCCAAGCAGCCCGCTGTAAAGAGCAACGAAGGTGTTCGAAGCGGCGCGCCCGGTCTTTCGCCGGCCGTCGCTTCTTTTGTATCCGGCGAACATTCCGTTCGCCCGAGGAGACGCATTCGATGAACACGCCAACTCAATCGCCGCTGCTGGAGATGCAGGACATCGATATCAGCTTCGGCGGCGTGGCCGCGTTGCGGCACGCGCGGCTTTCGGTACGCGCGGGAGAAGTGCATGCGCTGATCGGGCAGAACGGCGCGGGCAAATCGACGCTCATCAAGATCCTGACCGGCGCGTATCGGCGCACAGGCGGAACGATCCGTTTCGATGGCCGCGAAGCCGATTTCCGTACGCCCAAAGAGGCACGCGAAGCCGGTATCAGCACGATTTATCAGGAGATCAACCTGGTTCCGTTCCGCTCGATTGCCGAGAATATCTTTCTCGGCCGCGAGCCGCGGCGCCTTGGTTTGATCGACTGGAAGACGATTCATCGGCGCGCGCAGGAATTGCTCGATTCGTTCGGCTTGCAGATCGATGTCAGCAAACCCGTGCGCGAATTCTCCACCGCCATTCAGCAGATGGTGGCGCTCGCGCGAGCGGTATCGTCGGAAGCGAAGATGGTCATCATGGACGAATCCACGTCCTCACTCGATGAACGCGAGGTCGAACTTTTATTCAGCGTCGTGCGGCGTTTGCGCGACGATGGCCGCGCGGTGATCTTCGTCTCGCACCGGCTCGACGAGTTGTACGCACTGTGCGACCGCGTGACCGTCATGCGCGATGGCCAGACCGTCGCCGAAAGCCCCATGGCCGCGCTCGACAAACTGCAACTCGTGACCACGATGCTCGGCCGCACGCTCGCCGCCGTGGTGCAGGAGGACAGTGCCGTGAAGGAAGCGAACCTGGCCAAACGCGGCACGACGGCGATCAGCGCAAAGAACATTGGCGCGGGCGCGAAGGTGACGGACGTTTCGCTCGATGTCCACGCGGGCGAAGCCGTAGGTCTCGCCGGCTTGCTCGGCTCGGGTCGCACGGAGACCATGCGGCTGATGTTCGGCGCGGATCCGGCCGAGCGCGGGTCGCTTTCCATCGATGGAAAACCGGTGAATTTCAAGTCGCCGCAAGATGCGATTGCGCGCGGCATCGCTTATCTGACGGAGGATCGCAAAGGCGATGGGATCGTGCCGGAGCTGTCCGTGCGCGACAACCTCACGCTCGTTTGCCTGCGCACGCTCACCAAACACGGCGTGGTCGATGTCGCCAAGCAACGCGCGATTGTGGACAGGTTTATCGAATCGCTGGGGATCAAATTGCGCTCGCCGGACCAGCCGATTCGCGAGTTGTCGGGCGGTAACCAGCAGAAGGTGTTGCTCGCACGTTGGCTCGCCACGAATCCCTCGTTGCTCCTGCTCGATGAGCCCACGCGCGGCATTGACGTAGGCGCCAAGGCCGATGTCGCAAAGATCATTCGCGAGTTGCGCGACTCGGGGCTGGCAGTGTTGCTGTCGGCGTCGGAGCTGGAGGAACTCACGGCGGTGGCCGATCGCGCGGTCGTGATCCGCGATGGCAAGACCGTCGCCGAACTCGACGGCGCACGCATGAGCGAGGCGTCGATCATGGACGCCATCGCCTACGGATCAGGTGAAGAGTCGGCGCTGGCGGAAGCCGTCGATGCCAAAGAAGGTCAGCCATGAACCAGAAAACTCAACCGGCAACGGTCGCGCCGCCCGTGGGACAAAACGCGCCGGGCGCAGCGAAGAAAAAATACCGCATCACGATCCAGCGCGAGATCGCCGTCCTTCTCGCGATGGTCGTGTTCAACCTGTTCTTCACGCAGCACTTCTGGTCGCTGCAGACGTTCAACGTCAACCTGACGCAAGTGGTGACGATCGTCATTGTCGGCATCGGGATGACGCTGGTCGTGGCGACCGGGGGTATCGATTTATCGGTCGGCGCTTCGATGGCGATCGCCGGATCGCTCGCGCCGATGATCTTCATGAACATCGCCGGGCCGTTCGGCATTGCGCTGGCGTTTGTCTTGCCCGTGCTGGCTGCCGCGCTGTGCGGCGTGTTCAACGGCTTCCTCGTGACGAGGCTCTCCGTGCAGCCGATTGTCGCGACGCTGGTGCTGTTCATCGCGGGGCGCGGTATCGCGCAGGTTTTCACCGACGGCAGCCTGCAAGCCTTCAACAATCCCGCGTTCCAGTGGATCGCGTTGGGCCGCGTCGCGGGCGTGCCAGCCCAAGTGTTCCTGATGCTTCTGCTGGTCGCCATATTTGCATGGATCGTGCGCAAGACCCTGTTCGGCCAGTATTTGCTCGTGACCGGCGGCAATGAACAAGCGGCCTATTTGAGCGGCATTCCCACCACGCGCGTGAAGATGCTCGCGTACACGTTGTGCGCGGCGCTGGCCGGGCTGGCAGGCCTTATCTCGATCTCGGTCAATTCATCTTCCGATGCCAACGTGATCGGCCTTGGTTCCGAGCTCGATGCCATCGCCGCCGTTGCCGTCGGCGGCACGGCGTTGACGGGCGGGAAGGCGTATATCGTCGGGACGCTGATTGGCGCGCTGATCATCCAGTTGCTTCGATACACCCTGCTCGCTCACGGGATTCCCGACGCGGCCGCGCTGGTCGTGAAGGCGGGCATCATCATCGCCGCGGTTTATGTGCAACGGCGCCAGCGCTAGGGGCATCGATATGAAAAAGAACCTTCCCATCCTGTTGGCACTGGCCGCGCTGCTCGTCTTTGGCGTAACCCGCTACGACCACTTTGCATCGGCCTACAACATCACATCCTTCTGGCGATACAACTCGATGTTCGCGTTGATATCGGTGGGCATGGCGTTTGTGATCATCACGGGCGGCATCGATTTGTCGGTGGGCGCGGTGGCGGCGTTCGCGAGCGTGGTCGCGGCATTGGCAAGTTCGCATGGCGGCGTA
>NZ_JBSIPA010000534.1:0-4222 GCF_053574605.1 Caballeronia sp. M23-90
TAAGCCGCATCGGCCCGCGCCGCTGCATCAGCAGCACCAGGATCTCACCCTGGGTCGGCGTGAGTCCCGCACCCTCGGCCCATTCCCATGCCTGGCTGCGCATTGCCGTGCTCAACCGCAGCAAGCCGTGGGTCACCCGCCCTGTAGCCTGCTCTCCGTATACGCCTTCGCTCATAGTCGTTCGCTTCGTCTTTCTTGATGCTTATCTGATGTTCGGCAGCAGCTTTGAACACCGGCAAAACGTCAGACCCCGCTCGTTTTGCCCAAGCCGCTGCTGGCTCGATCGTCGGCTAGTCCAACCGGCGAATCCTAACTTATCTACAACCGTCTCAAAATTCGGACGAACCACGCGATGCTACTCGTTCGTCGTCCGGATCATGCTTTGTGTTTCTTTGCGCCGCCTAATTTGCCAAGTCGCGCGCTCTCTTTATTTTCACCGGCTTACTACAACCCCCCGGTAAGCCAGCCTCGGCAAACGACATTCTAAGCGAGGCGGAACAAACGTACACCTTACTTATTCACGAAAGCGTGTGGATAAGGCAGTGGATAACCGCATTATCCGATGTGCGTCGATTCTTGATAACCCCGCGTCCGTGAAAAACGTCTCGTGTGTTATCCCGTGTTCCCCCCGCCCGCGCAAGCTTTCGCCTTATGGTTATGCGCACTCCAAACTGTTGAGTAAACGACGTTTTTGACGGTTGTCCACAGAAAAGGGCGTTGCTTGTTAACTACTATTACGTATGTATACGACTTCGTGACGGTAAACCTTAGAGACGGGTTATCGGCTTGAAGATTGTCTGAATGTGATTATTTGCCGCAAATCATATCGACGAAAAAAAACCCGCCGGTCAGCGGGTTCGTACAGAAGTTTTGATGCTTCCTTGCGGATCTCCTTCATTCCCGCCACTGCAGGCATTGCTGACGAACAGCTTCGTGCAGCGAACGTTCGCGGTCGAAAACACCGCGTAGCCAGGTCGCGTCGTTCATGTTGCTGCGCGCGATATCGCCGACCTGGCGCAGCGCTTCGTTTGAACCAAGGGCATCGGCGTGAGGCGCAATGAGATCAAGCGTGGCAAGGATGTCTTCCGCGATCGTGCGCCGTTCGCCCGACTGCGGATCGATGCAACTGCCTTCCAGGCCAAAGCGGCACGCCTCGAACCGGTTGAACGTGTAGACGAGGTAATCGTCTTCTTTCAACGTCAACGGCTTGTCGAGCAGCAGATATCGCGCGAGCGTCTGGATATAGCACGCAATCGCCGCCGCGCGATCCACCGACAAAGGCGTATCCATCACACGCACTTCGATGGTTCCGAAACCCGGCTTCGGCCGGATATCCCAGTAGAAATCCTTCATGCTGTTGACCACGCCGGTGCTGACCATCTTCGAGAAATATTCCTCGAAGCTGTCCCAGGTCAGCGTGAACGGCGCGCGGCCCGACAGCGGGAACGCAAACACGGAGTTCAGGCGTGCGGAATGAAAGCCGGTATCGACGCCCTGCACATACGGCGACGAAGCCGACAACGCAATGAAATGCGGAATGTAGCGCGACATGGAGTGCAGCAGGAACAGCGCGCTGTCCGGGTCCGGGCAGCCAATGTGCACATGCTGACCGAACACGGTGAACTGCTTCGCCAGATAACCGTAAAGCTCGGAAAGGTACTGAAAGCGCGGGGTATCGAAGATCTGGCGGTCGCTCCACTGCTGGAAGGCGTGCGTGCCACCGCCACACAGCCCGACGTTCAGGTGGTCAGCAGCGGCCACGAGCGTGTCGCGGATCTTGTGGAGGTCGGTTACGGCCTGTTCATGCGTCGTACAGATGCCCGTGGACAACTCGATCATGCTTTCCGTGATCTCCGGCGTGATGCTGCCAGGAATCTTTTCGTCCTTGACGAGACGCATCAGGTCGGACGCGGCCTTGGTCAGGTCGTAATCGTGCGTGTTGACAACCTGGATCTCGAGTTCGACGCCGAACGTGAACGGCTCCGAATTGATGAAAGGTTCGAGTGACATGGTGCCTCTTGATTGACAAAGCCTTGTTAAAGCAACTACGCCAGCGATTTATTGCAGCGACTTGTTACACCAACTTGTTTGATCGACTTACTCGCGCCGCTCGCCGACCGCCGACAAGCTTCGGTACACCAGAAACGGCGTCACGATCTGCAGTATGACGATCGAACACATCACGATCGCGCGCAGGGTCGGGTCGTAATCGGGATACAGAACGTACATATCGTCGACGAGAAGATAGGCGAGCGCCGACATGGGCGTGAGCGCCACGCCGAGCGCCGCGCCCTGCTTCCAGTTCAGCCCGCTGGGTTTCGCGAAGATCAGCACGCCGGCCAGCTTGCCGATGAACCGCGCCACGATAAGCGCCAGCGCCGCCACACCACCAAGCGCGATATCGCGCCATTCGAACGCGGTGAGCGTCAAAGCAAACAGGATCACGGTGAGCAGCCAGCCGGCCGTGCCGAAGTGCGTTGGCCAGAGCTGCGGCCGCTCATTCGAATTCTTCACGATGATGCCGGCCGCCAGCAGCGCAAGAATGGTCGACAGCTTGAAGATGTGCGCGATCGCAATCGCCAGCAGCACGAGGCCGAACAACGCGACGAAAGAATGTTCGTCGTTGGTGTTGAGCCGTCTGTACAACAGGTTGCACGCAAGCGCGAGAGCGAGCGCAAGAACGAGTGAACCGAGCAGCAAATAAAGCGGCTGCACGATGGTCGCAAGCGTATTGCCGTAGATTTCCTGATGCAGCACGCCGGCCGCGAGCTTTTCGACGACCACGGCGTACATGCTGTTGAGCGCAGTCAGCGTCAGGAGGCGCTGCGTGACCTGACCTTCGGCGCGCAACTCGGTGCGAAGCTGGATCACCATTGCCGGTGAAGTCGCCATAGCGATTGCCGCGACCACGATGGACGGCATTATCGGTACTTTGCACAGCGTCAGCGCAATCAGGACGAAGCCAAATGTCAGCGTGCTTTCAGCAATGCTCGACAAGATCAGATAGGGATTACGGCGAATCCAGCGCAAATCGAGCCGGCTGCCGAGTTCGAACAGGAGCAGGCCGAGCGCTACATCGAGCAAAGGTCGCGAAAGACCCGCAGAACTGCCATCGATAACACCAAAACCCGCATTTCCCGCAATCAGACCGATGACGGCATATCCGGTAATCCGCGGCAAACGCCAGGCGCGCCATAACAATTCGCCACAGAGGCCAGCCGCCAGCAGCGCGAGCCCGGCCCAGAAAATGGCATCGGGTGTGAGCGGCCAGACGGGTAGGAATGAAAAGGCCGACTTCATCGTGAGGAATTCTCCTTCGCAGCTAGTGCGGATGGGCGGTAAAGGGACGTTTCGTCGCGGCGTGCGCTACCTGATGCGCAACCAGTTCCCGGACCGCGAGTCGTTGCGTTTGTTGTTACGTATGGCCGGTCCGACACGTGGGTCAAATGGCCCGGCTGCTGAGTTCACAGCGTGGGTGACCGCTGCGCGCGTTGGCGCGATCCCGCCAAGCGACGTGCCGGCGAAGCGGCTAAACGAAAGAACGGCGATTGTGCCATAGCTCTTGGCCTCGACTGCGCATGCCCGGCGAGCGTCGAACTGAAGCGGTAACAATGAATTTCCGCATTTGCACTTAAGGAAATTCCTACCGTGAAATCGCGATGCCGGCTTGTCGAAACGGGTGTTTTCCCACTTTCTGCGCTGCCGATGACGTCTGTTTTAAGGTTTACAAGTTTTGTTTATATATACGTAGTAGTAGTTAACAAGGACGGCGCTTTTCTGTGGATAACCCTGTTTTCGTCATTGTTAACAGCTGCTTGCAGAGCGCACAAGCGCGCCGTGAAGGTGTGCGCGCCAAAGGGCCAACTCCGAACAACTTTTGCGCAATTTGGCTGCCGGCCAAGTTGTCCCGTTTACGCCCACAGCGAGTACACAGCCCATTCGCGTGAAATTCGACGACTTATCCACAGGGTGCAGTGGAAAAGGTTTTCATCGCTAAGTTAAGTGAATTCGCCTTGTCGCAATGCGCGTAGAAGGAATCGTGCGGGGTCGACGGAATCGGCGAGTTCACGCTCGACCGGCCAGGGTTCGCCTTCCAGTTGAAAAGGTTTTCATCGCTAAGTTAAGTGAATTCGCCTTGTCGCAATGCGCGTAGAAGGAATCGTGCGGGGTCGACGGAATCGGCGAGTTCACGCTCGACCGGCCAGGGTTCGCCTTCCAGTTG
>NZ_JBSIPA010000535.1:0-4218 GCF_053574605.1 Caballeronia sp. M23-90
TTGGACGCCGCTCCGAGCTGCCGCAATACCCCGCGATCAACGCGGCATCTCCCGTGCGGGCATGGGCGCGTGCCAGCAATAGGCCCAGGCACCAAGCGTAAAAGTCCAACGTCGCGCCATGCAGCCAGTCGACGGGAATCGAGCCGCGCATGTTTTTCATCTGTCGGACATAAAAGTCGCGCCCCGAGATCGTCGTCCATCCAAGCAACGGGTCCGATGAACTTTGCAGCAGGCGCTGCCCGTGCACGACGCGCCGGCCCTGGTGGTTGAAAGGCTCTGGCATCGCCGGCATGAATGGCGCGGCGGCCGGCACGATGCCTTCCTTTACCTGCATGAACAGCGGGTCGCCATGTGCGCGCCCGAGCAGTAGCAACAAATACGCACGCGTCCCGACGCTGCCCACCCCGACTACCCGATGCGCGACATCGGCTACGTCGTAGCGCTCGAGCATCGTGCGCCACTCGCCGGCGATGGTTTGCGTGTATCCCCGCAATCCTTCGATCACATGGTTCGTCTCGGCTTTGTCGAGACGCGTGAGAATGGGCGGGTCCTCGCGAAAGCGCCAGCTTTTGCCCGCGGGCTCGGCAACCCGCGCGAGCATGGTCGCGTGACTGCGCTTGGTCGCACGCTCGACGGCCTTCGTGATCGTTGCTTTTTCGGCCGAATCAAGCGCGACGGGCGCTTCGATATGCAGCACGCTCGCATAAGAGCGCATTTGCCAGAGGTCGTAGGCGGGTACTTGCCATAGCGTGGACATCGTTGTCCGATAACCCGCGCAGGCCGAGCGCACGGCGCGCTCGCGGCCGCTGGCATCGACGCCGTTTTCCCGCGCTGCCACGTTGATGCTGGCAGTCAGCCGCTTCAGATCCCATTCCCAGGGTGCGACGATGGTTTCATCGAAGTCGTTCAGGTCGAAGACCACGTCTTGCCGCGGCGTGCGGAAAAGGCCGAAATTGTTGAGATGCGCGTCGCCATCGATCATCACGTGATGCCCGATGGACGGCGTTCGCGCCAGATCCCACGCCATCACGCTTGCCGCGCCGCGCAGGAACGCAAACGGAGAAACGGCCATGCGCGCCATTCTCAGCGGCACGAGGCGTTCCTGTCTGCCTGCGTTGTTTGCAAGCACGCGTTCGACCGGGTCGGGCCGGTCGTGCTCCGGTTGCCAGGCGGCGTGGGCATCAAAGGGAGTGGTGTCGCGCAACGATCGGCCGAGCGCGCGGCTCTCCTCGGCGCTGCCATGGGACGTGCCGGCTGGCGTTGACTTGACGGAGAGGGGGCGAGTGGACAAGGGAAAGCCTCTGGATCAATGATGGACAAATGACGTGGCGGTGTTGAGTTCCGTCGCAGGCAAGCCGCGAGCAGGATGCGCGCCAAACCTTGCTGGAAAATGCGATCGATAACAGGCACGCAACCTGCTCTTGATTTCTGCCCGTCGAAACACTGAGCGATGCATTTTGCACCTTGACTGATTCAGATCCCTGCGGATCCCGGACTCAGGCGGCGCGCATCAACTACTGACAGCATTACCCAAATACCTGGACACCCGCATACATGGCTCACGATATCCGCATTGCCGAAGGTTCGCCATTTCCGCTAGGCGCGACCTGGGACGGCGAGGGCGTCAATTTCGCGCTGTTCTCCGCGAACGCCTCGAAAGTCGAACTCTGCCTCTTCGATAAAGACGGCGAAAAGGAACTCGAGCGCATCGAATTGCCTGAATACACCGATGAAGTTTTCCACGTTTATCTGTTCGGCCTGAAACCGGGCGCGGTCTATGGTTATCGCGTTCACGGTCCGTACGAACCGGAAAACGGCCATCGTTTCAACCCGAACAAGCTCCTGCTCGATCCGTATGCGAAGGCGCACGTGGGCGAGCTGAAATGGGACCCGGCGGTCTTCGGCTACACGCTCGACGACGACGGCGAAGACCTGAGCTTCGATGAACGCGACAGCGCGCCGTTCATGCAAAAGTGCCAGGTCGTCGACCAGAGCTTTTCGTGGGTCAATCCGACGCGCGTTCGCGTGCCCTGGGAACAGACCATCTTCTACGAAACCCACGTGCGCGGTTATACGAAACGCCATCCCGCCGTGCCGGAACATTTGCGCGGAACGTTCGAAGGGCTCGGCACGAAGGAAGTCATCGAACACATCAAGGGCTTGGGTGTGACATCGGTCGAACTCCTGCCCATTCACGCGTTCGTGAACGACAGCCACCTCACCGACAAGGGTCTTACCAATTACTGGGGCTACAACACCATCGGTTTCTTTGCCGCCGATCCGCGCTTTTTTGCGCAAGGTCCGGGCGCTATTTCCGAGCTCAAGCAGATGATCGACCGCTTCCACGAAGCGGGACTCGAAGTGATCCTGGACGTCGTCTACAACCACACGGCCGAAGGCAATGAACGCGGACCGACGCTCTCGTTCAAGGGTATCGACAACGCTTCGTATTATCGCTTGCCGGATGACAAGCGCTACTACATCAACGATACCGGCACGGGCAACACGCTTAACCTGTCGCATCCGCGCGTGCTGCAGATGGTCACCGACAGCTTGCGCTACTGGGTGACGGAGATGAATGTCGATGGTTTCCGCTTCGATCTGGCGACCATTCTTGGCCGTGAACCCTACGGTTTCGATGAAGGCGGCGGTTTCCTCGACAGTTGCCGTCAGGACCCGATTCTCTCGAGCGTGAAGCTGATCGCCGAACCGTGGGACTGCGGTCCGGGCGGATACCAGGTCGGCGGTTTTCCGCCGGGCTGGGCCGAGTGGAACGACAAGTTCCGCGATACCGTTCGCGAGTTCTGGAAGGGCGAAGAGGGCGTCGCGGCGGAACTCGCCACGCGCATCACGGGTTCGGGCGACAAGTTCAACCACCGTGGGCGTCGCCCGTGGGCAAGCGTCAACTTCATCACCGCGCACGATGGCTTCACGTTAAACGATCTCGTTTCGTACAACGAGAAGCACAACGAGGCGAACGGCGAAGACAACAAAGACGGAAGCTCGGATAACCGCTCATGGAATTGCGGCGCCGAAGGCCCGACCGATGACCCCGAAATCCGCGCACTGCGTGAACGCCAGAAACGCAACATGCTGGCGACGCTGCTGTTCTCGCAGGGCACGCCCATGATCCTCGCGGGCGACGAATTCGGCCGCACGCAGCAGGGCAATAACAACGCGTATTGCCAGGACGACGACATAAGCTGGGTCAACTGGGATATCGACGAAGACGGCCGCGCCTTGAACGACTTCGTGCGCAAGCTCACGACCTTGCGTCACACCTTGCCGGTGCTGCGCCGGGGGCGTTTCCTGACGGGCGAGTTCCACGAAGACCTGCAGGTCGCAGACGTCAAATGGTTCAGCCCATCGGGCGATGAACTAACACCCGAGCAATGGGACGATCCGGCAATGCGCTGCTTCGGCCTGGTTATCGATGGCCGGGCCCAGGCGACCGGTATACGCCGCCCGGCATCGGATGCGACGTTGTTGCTGGTTGTCAACGCGCATCACGATGTCGTGGATTACACGCTGCCCGAAATCCCGGGGAGCGACCAGTGGAGCTGCCTGATCGATACCAATGCGCCGATCCGCGAAGAACTCGAGGACTTCGATTCAGGCGGCGTGTATCAGGTGACGGGCCGTTCGCTCCTGCTGTTCGCGTTGCATGCTCGCGGTGCTACGAAGCGGATTTTCAAGCGGCTCGAAGAAGCGTTGACGGATGAGGTCGAGCCGGAAGGCGGCAATACGATCTGAAGCCGCGCCGCCTGGGTTTTGGGACAGGCGGACCGCAACGGCTATCATGCGGGTCATGAACCCTTTTAAGCCGTTGCGACCCAGTTTGAGCTTTCCACTAATACCGCGCGACTCTCATCGCGCCCGTAAAACATGATGCTGGCGACGCTGCTGCACGTCGCCGGTTGGGACCAACTCGAACGGATCTGGGAATTCGTCGTAGGGTTTTTCAAGTTCTTGTGGGCGTTGCTGAGGTTCCTCGGCGGCGGATAAAATAAAAGCGCGGGACGATTTGCATCGTCCCGCGCTTTTTGTCTGGCGCGCTGCAATCCGCTTAGCTGTTGTTATCCCAGTTGCCCGAATCGTTGCTGCCGAGATCCACGCCGCCGCCGCCATCGCTCCAGTCGTTGGAGCCATTGCCGAAGTCAAGGCCGCCGCCGTTGTTGCCACCACCTCGGCGACGCAATTCGTCGTCCACGTCCACCA
>NZ_JBSIPA010000536.1:0-4195 GCF_053574605.1 Caballeronia sp. M23-90
TTGGATACGGACGCGGTCAACGTCGCACAGTTGAAGGCGGTCAGTGACCAGGCAACAGCAGCGGCTGCAACGGCAACTACTACTGCCGACGGCGCAGTCAAATACGACCGCAATACGGACGGCTCGGTCAACCATGACAGCGTGACGCTCGAAGGCACAAGCGGCACCGTGCTCCACAACGTCGCAGCCGGCGTGGATACGACCGACGCAGTGAACGTAGGACAGCTCAACGATGCAATCGGTCAGGTTAACGCATCGGTTGGCGATGCAGTCAACAATGCGGTTGCGAGCGCGGTAAGCAATGCGGTCATTGACGCGAAGGACCCCTTGTTCAGCGCTGACGGTGATCGCAGCGTGGACGCGGCATCGGCAACCGGCACGCTTGCGGTTGCAGTAGGCGCGAAGGCCGTCGCAACGGGCGCTGGATCAGTCGCCATGGGCAATGGCGCCCAAGCTACAGCTGACAACGCAATGGCATTGGGTCAAAACGCACTCGCGAGCGGCACGGGTTCGGTTGCCGTGGGTAACGGCGCCCAGGCAACTGCGGCCAATTCAGTCGCCCTCGGACAGAGCTCTGTCGCGGATCGTGCGAACACAGTGTCGGTCGGTGCGGCAGGCAGCGAACGCCAGATCACGAACGTCGCGGCAGGCACGCAAGGCACTGATGCTGTCAACGTCAACCAGTTGAACCAGAGCGCAGGCAGCACGCTCAAGTCAGCCAACGACTACACCGACTCGAAGACGGAAGGCACGCGTCGCGACGCGTATGCGGGTACGGCGTCGGCCTTGGCAGTCGCGGGTTTGCCGCAAGCAGTACTGCCGGGCCGCGGCATGGTGGCAATTGGCGGCGGCACGTATGGCGGTCAATCCGCAGTCGCGGTCGGCGTATCGCAGCTCTCCGAGAACGGCATCTGGGCGTACAAGGTCAGCGGCACCACGAGCACGCGGGGCCAGTTTGGCGTCTCGGTTGGCGCGGGAATGCACTGGTAAGCCACAGCAGTCAATAAGAGGAAGTGTCGCGGGCATGCAAAACGCCCGCGACATCGAGTTAATGAAAACAACGGATCCGATCAAGAGATGAACTTCACCCTCCGCAATGCAGCGCGTGCACTTCCATTCGCAGCTGCGCTAGTCACAGCCCTTCTGATGTCTGCGTGCGGCACTGGCACTGGCAGTCGTCTTGCCAGCAACGGCGGTCAAGACCAGTTGGTATTTCCGGCTCCGGAATCAGCGTCGAATGTCGGCGGCAGCTATCCGCTTACCGAAACTTTGCGCAAGCTCAAGCCCGGCATGACGAAAAACCAGGTTGCCGGCCTTCTCGGTCGTCCGCAGTTCAACGAAGGGTTCTTCGGCGTTCGTGAGTGGGACTACGTGCTGAACGTCACGAACGACGCCGGCGCACCACAGATGGTCTGTCAGCTCAAGGCCGTCTTCACCTCGCGCGACGAAGCTCGTAATTTCTATCGGAAATGCGGAGATAACGTGGAAACGCTCACCGGCGGCAAATGGCAAAAGTACGTGTTCACGCCCGTCAGCACAGAAGCCAGCGGGCCGGTAAGCGCCGAAGCCAATGTCTTGACGGCAGCACCGCTCAGTCTTGAAGTCGAAACGCCGGGCGATACGACGAAGTAATTTCGTGAAATCTGCAAAACGCGAGACCTGGCTGTCCGTCAGGTCTCGCGTTTTTTTACCGGCTACCGTTGCATTGATTCCCACACCTTGTACAAGCGCTTGACCGATATCGGCATCGGCGTGCGCAGTTCCTGCGCGAACAGCGACACGCGCAATTCCTCCAGCAACCACCTGTACTCGCCCAATCGCGCATCGGCTACTCCGCCGCGTTGCGCAATAGCCCGCTGATAGTTTTGCAACAGCGGGGCAATCTCTGCCGACAATCGCGCGTCCCGCACCGCGTCCGCTTTCAATTTATCGATACGCAACGCCATTGCGTTCAGGTATCGCGGGAAATGGGATAACTGCGTGTAAGGCGTATCGATAATGAAGCGCTTGCCAATCAGCGCGTTCAGTTGCGCAACCATATCCGCGTACGGCGCGCCAAACGATTTTGCCTGCGTCAGTTTTTTCGTCACCATTGCGTAGTCCGCAAGGATCTGGCCGGCGAGCCGTGCGATTTCCTGGGCCAGCAACGTCAAACGGCTTTTCCCTTGATCACGCCTTGCGTAGAAATCCGCGTCGTTATCAGGTAGCGGATCTTGCAGACACGCACGATCCAATGCCGTTTCGATGATCTGACTCGCGAGTTCTTCCTGCGAACCTAGCGCCATGTACTGCAACGACATCTCGCGCAAACCGCCAAGATTGCGTTCGAGATAACGGATCGGCTCGCGCAACTGCAACGCGAACAAGCGCCGCAAACCCGCCCGATGAATCCGCGCCGCCTCCTCTGGCGAATCGAACACCTCAACGTCGCAATGTGTTCCCCGATCGACCAAAGCGGGGTAACCGAACAGCGTCTGCCCGCGCCGTCGAATTTCGAGCAGTTCAGGCAGCCTTCCGAAGTCCCAAGTGGTGAGGTTTTCGTATAACGCGGTGCCCGAACTTCCACCTGAAGACTCGGACGCCGCCGCACTTCGCGTGACAGGCGCGGCCGCGTCGCTGCCGATGTCCAGCGTCGCACCCGCCGCGAGCTTCTGGAAATGCTGCTGCGCCTGGCCGCCGAGTTCCGAGCGTAATTGCGCGAGGTTACGACCCATCGCGAGTTGCCGCCCGTGTTCGTCGATGACCTTGAAGTTCATGAACAGATGCGCCGGCAACGATTCGAGCTTGAAGTCCGACGGTTTCATTGCGATTTGCGTCTGCTCGCGGATATCGGCGATCAGCGCTTCAAGCAACCCGCCCGCGCCGAACGTCTTGCCGCTGTGGCGCTCGACCACGCCCGCCGAAAACTCGGGCAACGGTACGAGATGGCGCCGAAGTTTTTGCGGCAACGACTTCAGCAGCAACTGCACTTTCTCCTTAAGCATGCCGCGCACGAGCCATTCTGAACGGCGGGCGTCGACCTGATTCAGGCCGAACAACGGGACGGTCAGCGTCACGCCATCGCGCGGAGATCCGGGCTCGAAGTGGTACGTCAGCGTCATTTCAATGCCGGCCATCGTCATCCGCTTGGGGAACAGGTCGGTCGTGATGCCGGCGGCTTCGTGGCGCATCAGGTCGTCGCGCGAGAGGAACAGCAGGCGCGACGTCCCTTCTTTTTTCTCTTCGTCCCGATACCAGCGCTCAAACGCCGCGCCCGAATAAATGCCCTTGGGAATCAGCGAATCGTAGAAACCGAAGATCAGTTCGTCATCGACAAGCACGTCCTGCCGACGCGATTTGTGCTCCAGTTGTTCAATATCCGCGAGCAACTTGCGGTTGTGCGCAAAAAACGGCAGCCGGGTTTCAAACTCGCCGTCGACCAGCGCGCCGCGAATGAACAATTCGCGTGCGCGTTCCGGATCTTGCTTGCCGAAACTCACGCGACGACGCGCATAGACCGTAAGCCCATGCAAGGTCGCGCGCTCATTAGCGCTGACTTGCGCGGGCTTCTTTTCCCAATGCGGTTCAGAAATCGACTTGCGCAACAAATGCGCGCCAACTTGTTCGAGCCACTCGGGCTCGATCTTCGCGATGCATCGAGCATATAGCCGGCTCGTCTCGACGAGTTCGCCCGCCACGACCCAGCGCCCCGCTTTCTTCAACAACGCAGAGCCCGGCCACAAGTAAAACTTGATGCCGCGAGCGCCGAGGAAATAGGGCTCGTCATCGGCTTTCAGGCCGACGTTCCCGAGCAAACCCGTCAGCAATGCAAGGTGAATCTGCTCGAAGGTGGCTTCCGATTCATTGAGCCGCCAGCCATGTTCCCGCACGACAGTCAGCAATTGCGAATGCACGTCCCGCCATTCACGCAAACGCACGTGATTCAGGAAGTTCGCGCGGCAGGCATCGGTGAGTTGCTTGTTCGATTTCTTGTGCGTGATCGCGTCTTCGAACCACGCCCAGATTTTGGTCCATTGAAGGAATTCGGAGCGTTCATCGGCGAACTTCTTGTGCGCCAGATCGGCTTGCTCCTGCGCTTCGATGGGACGGTCGCGCGGGTCCTGAACGGACAACGCGCTCGCGATGATCAGCACTTCGCGCAATGACTGATGGTCCCGCGCGGCCAGGATCATCCGGCCGACGCGTGGATCGAGCA
>NZ_JBSIPA010000537.1:0-4192 GCF_053574605.1 Caballeronia sp. M23-90
TTGCAAGACCTTTGCCAGCGCCTGCTCCCTGAATTCGACAGAATACGTCTGTTTGGCATTCAACCTGCACCTCTGAGTTCTTCGGATTGGGAAAATTCAGAGGCGACATCTATTGTGACGCAGGGGGCCTGCGTGCACGGGCGGTGACCCGCCTTGCGTTAGCGATCACGCTTCGTTGCTCCTCTATGGTTCGGAAAACCTGCGCCTCTGAGACTGTGTGCTGCCCTTTCGACCGAATTGCTTTTAGGGCGGTTCGCTGTTCGAACAGAGAAATCGCCGGGCGCCGCATATCTGCGTATCGGACTTCGAGGTAGTCGCGGCTGCCTGCCGTCACGAAGACGCGCGAGAGATCCTCCGGATGGTACCGAACAGTGACAGTGCGTCGGGTCTCGCGCCACGCAGTAAATATCGGATGCCAGTATCGAATATGGAAGAGCGTCAAACCATACGCCTGTATTGTCCTTGACGCAGCAGGCAAGAAGCGAATCAGGAATCTGAGCTCGGCGCCCCCAGTTACCGGCAATTGTCGCGAATCCGCACTTCGCACCTGCATTTTCCATAGGTCGGCTGGTGTCGCCCCGAG
This sequence comes from Caballeronia sp. M23-90, assembly GCF_053574605.1. Classification (NCBI taxonomy): domain Bacteria; kingdom Pseudomonadati; phylum Pseudomonadota; class Betaproteobacteria; order Burkholderiales; family Burkholderiaceae; genus Caballeronia; species Caballeronia sp. M23-90. The sequence continues at coordinate 584 of NZ_JBSIPA010000537.1, forward strand.
CAGCCCGCGATGTGCGGCGTGGTGGTATCGTCTGGCGACCTCAATTGCAAGCCACTGCTGAAACTCACGCAGGGTCAAAGCAGCCGTCTTTTCCGACTGCCGTGCCTTACGTCCTTTCGGAGATGACCCGGTCGCCCCCGGTAGACCTCGCACCCTTTCCATTAGAGTTCGATTCAGGCGCTCGATATGGCCACCGAAATGGGGGCGCCCCACTGGACGATACATAAGATCGATATCGTATTCCCGGCAGCCACTGCGAAGGGCCCTGCTTCTGAACTCAGCGGCATTGTCGAGATGCAGGACTTTCGGAATTCCGCGCATCGGCCATTCCGCATCCACTTCAATCTTCTCGAGCCATGGCTCCTTGCGTAGTGCAGCTCTTGTCAGGAGCAAACCCACCGTTGCTGCCCTTGGACGGTCCATGCTTACGTAGAAACTCAACACACACCTAGTCGCAACGTCCAGAGCAATGGTCAGCCACGGACGGCCGATGATCCGTCGGTCGTACTCGCTCACCAAAAGCACATCCGCTTGTGTGTGATCGACCTGGACGATCTCCAAGGGATATTTGGCGACTAGCGACCCTGGCGCTTTTAGGGCGTCGGGCAGCGCCGCGCGCTTTAAAGCATCCAACTCACGATGCTTCGCCCATCGCCGTCCGACCGTCGTTCGACTCGGAAGTTGGAGTCCAGCGAGCGAACATCTGCGTCGAACCTCCAGCACAAGATCTGTTGCAGGGTGTGCCAATTGTCGCTGCTTCGGAAGCCAAACATGCACTACTTCGTCGATCACTTTATCGACGTCGTCCCCCAAACGACCGCCGCCCGGCGACGGGCCTCGAGGATACGGAGCAACGGAGCTTGCAACAGGGTCTGCCAAGAATCTCCGGCGCAACCGATACACGGTCGTCCAATGCACGCCGAGGAGATGCGCAGCGAGAACTGCCTGTTCTCGGGATAGCGGTCCCCGACCCAATGGTCGAAGCACCGATGCGACCTTCTCAACGCGGCTGCTTCTCTCGTTCGCGTCCGTCACCGCCGCTCCTTGTCGACCTTCGTCCAAAGGCATTAGCAGAATTAAAGGACACGGCGAACGCGCTAGCAAAATTAACGGACATCATGTCGCTCACCTGTTGCCGAAACGCAACAGGTGGCAAAACTCATAAATCGCTGCTTCAACCTTATGTGGCGTGGGCTGTCGCACTTCTTGCGCTAGCAAACACTGTGAACACGGCTAGCAGAATTCGTGAACTGCAACAAAAACAACACATGATTTGAGTGCGAGCGATCCTGGCATCGTGGTCCCGGCTTTGTTTCAGCTTGTCTATGACCGGATCACTGACCCGGCATTCAAGCGTTAACACGCGAGACGTGTGCAAGGCATGCCAGCGCATGTCGTTCGCGAGTCCTTCGGTCCGCTGTTCTTCGGCAACGATCAGGTCGGCATTGGAGAGGCGAGCGCGACCTTATGCAAGAGCCTTGCCATCCCGTTCTATCAGACGTGCCGCGACCCCGAGCAGGTCAACCGCATGCGCTCTTGGTTCTCGCATCGAAAATCGAAGGTGGATGTATGGACCAGCACGGGCCATTGGATCATGCAGGATCGTGCGGACGACGTGAACGCGTCGATTTCCGCATGGAACGACGCACTATAACCAACGGCCTTTGCCAGATGACCGTTGAGCCTCCCATTCAGTTGATTTGATGGGCTCGTAACATCGCCTCGACCGCGCGGATAACGTGCGGGCGTCCCCTTCGTAGGGGGTGGTTTTTCACCCAGCAGCCGGATGGCGTGCTTGCGCTGATAACCAGTCAAAGCTACGAACTCGTCGAGGATCTTGTTCCGCTCACCGGACGTCGCGCTGCCATACCGCAATTGCAAAGCTGGAAACCAACTCCCTGCGTGTCGTCATGCTGATTTGCCTCGTCACCTCGCGCCGCTCCTGTCGGACAATCCAACCGGTAGCAAACTACATGAGGCAACAGGTCAGCGGGAGTTGCAGTTTTGATGAGTCAATGCGCACCAAGCCTAATCGGCCATCGTTCCAAATGCGATAAATAAGTTCGACGTGAATGGGTCCATCCTAGATACAAAAAATCTTCGGATCGACCGGATCACGCCGAAGACGCCGGGAAACGAGCCGGTGGAGCGAGCATAGCCGCCGCGACATAAATAAATTTCGACCGCCCACTAGTCGCGCCTGCCTCTTGAGTAAATAATTGGGTGCAACTTTATCAGCGCGCGTTGGGTATGCCCCAGATGTGCGATTCTTCTGGCTTCGCCCGTCGTCTCAAGCTCGTAGACGCTCAAGCTGAATAGCGTTTCGACCTCAGTCGTGAGCACTAACACGTCCTCTCGCAGCTGCTCGATGTTCTGCACTGACTTTTTCATAACAGATCGATTCAGCATCTCGATCCATTCAGCTTCCAGACCTAGGGCAATCTCTTGTTGCGACGGAGTTTTCATGTCTTTTCCTTTTTGATGCTTATCAGCCGGCGCAGCGTGGCCATACCACGTGAGGACCGGGCCAAACGATTCTTTGAGATGACCTAATTAGACATCTTGAAGCAGCGGAGGCCTAACGCGTCCCCCGCTGGAAGCACATGCAATCCCCGGAAGGATGACTACTTCCGGCTTTAACGCAACTTAGCTCGACGCGACAGTTCCGGGCTGTTGCACTTACGCCTTTCTTGCAACATGCGCATTGGCGCGTGACATAGCCGAGTGAGCTGAGGTTCAAGAATTTTTAACGGCTCATCGCGGTAAGTCGCCGCTGCGAAACTGTGGAGGCCCGATCGCATAAGTAAGACATGTCGATTTCGATGTACGATCTTGCTAGTCGTAGCCTTCACACATTCAATGCTTCATTTTATCTACGCCGCCCTGTCGGCGCATTAACCAAGCCAAAGTAAGTCGGCGAAGGCGAAACAGCTGCCTAACCGGCGCTGGCGAGCTTGTCACACCAGCGCCGGCTTCGATCCCATCGAGCTTTCTTCTTTTTCGACCGTATGACCCGCTTTTTCTAAGACCGCCTGGATTGCCGCGAGCGACAGTTCCATATGCGCACTTGACGCATACGACGAAGCTTGAGATAAAAGGCCAGTAGCAGCTTTCACTCCCACGAACGTATATCGTGCATCACTGATGAGCTGCAGCATTGATGCGCAGAAATCAGCGTCTTCCATCGCACTGACTCGTGGCCTGTTTTGCAAAGCTCGCGCTGCCTCACGCAATTCTGAGACGCTTACTTTTTTCATGGATTCAACCCAGATTCTGAGCTTTCACGGCTGATTTGATCCGCCGACTTGACGGCAGCTACACATCATCGCTAAAGCGGACATTTGTTATGCAGTGATGTCGTCGTGCAACGGGTCATTAAACGCCGGCTCATCGTTAGCAACGCTGTTCACGCCAACACTTACCCGAAACCACCGAAACGACTGACTTGATGTAAGCGATTCGTTCACTATCTTTCCTGCCGCGCTAGTGTTCTGTCCCAGAAATAACTTTACATAGTTTCGCCACTTTCTTGAGAATGGAATCGGCTGTTGCAGTCCACACAAACGCTCGCTTGTGCTGGTTGTACTGCTGAACATAGCGCTCGATACT
>NZ_JBSIPA010000538.1:0-4188 GCF_053574605.1 Caballeronia sp. M23-90
CGCGTAATACTCGTGATTTCCAGTCACCAGAAACGCGCCGTGGCGCGCCTTTAATTCGGACAACGGGCGTGTGTGGGCAGCAAGATGCGGCACGGAACCGTCGACCACGTCGCCAGTCACGGCAATCAGGTCGGGCTTCAGCGCATTGACGGCGGCCACGATCTTTTCCACGTACTGGCGCTTGATGGTCGGCCCGACGTGGATGTCGCTGATCTGGACAATGGTGAAGCCATTGAGCGCTGCAGGCAGGTTATCGATGGGCACGTCCACGTTCTTGACTGCCGCCCGGCGGCGCGCGCTGTAGATGCCGAACACCGTCACCAGCACGGCCAGCACCGGAACGCCGAGGGCGCTCCATGCCCTGAATGCCGGCCAGGGGTTTACAGCATTTTCACTGCTGCTCGCCAGGTGCAATACCAACAGCACGATGTCCCGAAGAAACGTCAGCACGAGCAGCGAAGAGAAGAAACCCATTATCAGCAGCCCGATCCACGCCAGGCGATCGGAAAGCGGCTGCTGCCCGATGTTGCGCGCGATCATGCCGAGCGGAATCAACATCACCGACACCACCAGCGCAAGTACCGCGAGTATCTTGAGCGCGGTCCCCACGGGCGCCGCAGGAATGAGGCGCACGCCGATATACACGTGAAACAGAATCCCGATGCCGATTATGCGGATGAAAAATGCGGAACGTCGCATAGGCCGCCTGGTAGAAAGTGAGGCCGGCTTCTGGCCGGCGTAGGGCGCGGAGCAATCGTCGCGATGTCCGACATGCGCATCGACCGAGAATTGGCCGATGCAAAACGGCATCCGATTCTACCGGTTCACCAAAAAGCCTGCCGACGCATCGTACTGGGTGTTGCTGCCAACTTCTTGTGCGTTAAAAAATAACCCGCAAGAAGCGGGTTATTTTTCAATCGAACAGACCTTGAACGCCGCTCAAGGGGCCGATGCAGCCTTTGCAGCCGCAGACTTCTTCTCTGCGTTCTGGATGTTTTGCGGATAGTTGGTCTGGTCGCCGGCCGGGTTGTAGCCGTTCTTCTCCAGATCCTTCAGTTCCGCATTTTTCTTGGTGCGCGCTGCTTTCCGATCGGCCTTGCGTTGCGCCTTTTGCACTTGCTTCGGGGTGGAAGCGGCGGTATCGGTGGTTTGCGCCATTGCGACCGGGGCGGTCATTCCAGCAGTTGCCACTGATACGACGAGAGCCAATGCAGCCATGCGGATTCGGTACATATCGAGATTCTCCACGAAAAGCGGTTTTTTTGTGCGGCAGCGCCGGCGGCGTCTTCCGCGTTTGTCGTGCTGGACCTGCATGTTTCGTTACGTGCCGGTTATCCGCGCATCGGTCTTCGTAAGCCTTGTAATCTTTATGTGCGGGTAACTGATACGCGAACGTATATTAACCAACTCTATGTGCCTCCGTGTAGCACAAACGTAAGATGCAAATCAGCATTCGCGATGATAGAAATGACGCGAATGCTTCTTTGCACAATTCAGTTTGAGCGCACGGTCAGGAACGAAAGCACGCAGTCTTCCGCGTTGGGCGCTTGTCGATTGCGTTAGGGAAGTAATCCTGCTATCAAAATTATTATGCAATCCTTATTGAAATGCGATTCCGTGCACGTGCCCTTTTCAAAGATTGCGGGCAAAAAAAATCCACCCGGCTCCCGCCGGGTGGATTTTTCTTTGCGACTACGCTTGGATCTCAGAGGTACCTTGACTGCTGCGCCGCCGCGCTTCCGGGGAAGCTAAGCGAGTCGGTATGGAACCGGCTCACTCACCATTCGTCATCCAGCGGGGATCTGGATCACCAACGAAGCATGCATGATGAAGACCTGACACGCGTAGAGCTATCGGACGAATCCGACTGCTCAGCGGGGGACCTGGCCACTTGCCGGCGCAGCGGGATTCACTGCATTGACGAGAACGCGCGTACCCGGCACGACCGCCGCAACCGCTCCCGGCGAGTTGGCCTGCACGGTCAACTCGGCGCCTTGCGTGTCACGGAGTGTCACTGAGCCGCGCTGGCTATCCACGCTCGTTACCTGGGCGACAGTCTCCCTGCCATCTTGCGTGGGCACTGCGGCAAGTCTGGAAGATTCGAGCACGGTAAGACGAACCGGTCGCGCTGTCGTGCCATACACTGCGGTGCCTGCCTTGAGCTTGTCGAGGTTAGGGATGTTGGGGCCGACCTGGAACGATTCCGTGACGCCCTGAGCGTTTATCACGGTAACGCTGTGTGTGGCCGTATCCACCGATTGCACCTTGCCGCCAATGCGTACGTTCGTGGTGCCGTCGATAGACGCTGCAAACGCGCTCGTCATCAGGACGGAGGATGCCGCCGCGATCATGGCGATCTTGATGGATTTACTGGACTTCGATTTCATTTTGCTGCTCCTGCCGGACACTGAGGGTCTGCTCGTGCGCTGTCCGGTGTTCAATCGCACAAACTGTTCAAAAACGTGAACCCAGTTTGTTTTTCGAGATGAGCGATGTCAATTGAACCGGGGTATTTTTAGGTATCCTCCTATTCACGACTGTCGAATAGGAGCCACTTTAAAACAGTCAATTTCACAGCGCGATGAATGACATTGCTTTCGAGCGTCGTACACTGTTGCAATCACGCCCCGCGTACTTATTTAGGATGACGCAGTCCATTACAATACGCGCCTGCAATCTTTGCCCGGCATCGGGCGATGGGGAAATACCATGTCTCTTCTCGACGTGGACACTATCGATTACGTCGGCGTGAACATCCTGTTCAAGCGCGTGTACGTCGGCATCTTCGACGACCTCGACTGGGATGATGAAGCCACGCATTTTTCGTTGCTGACGAAAAAGATAGATCGTTACACGCAGTACGTCCGCTCCGGCCAGTTGCTGGCGGCTTACCCACGCGTGCGAGGTTATCCGGTGATCATCGAATATGTCGCCATGCGGCCAATGACACGTACCGCGGAGGCGTTCTGGAAGACGCGCGAGACAATCATCCGCGCGGTGGGGTTCGATGTCCGCTGCCGCACAGTAGATGTGCGGCATGCCACAGCACCTGACTCAGTCGTCGCTGATGTCGTCGGGACTACGAACGTGAAGAGCGGCGTGCTGGTGGATACCCGGCTGGAATCCGTTGCCGACGTACTCGATCTTGCGATGCCGCCAGCGGCCGAGACAAGACATTCGAATGAGATCGTGCGAGTCGACCATCATCCGATTCTGGTGATGCATAAGAAAACATCGTCCGGACGGTGAGCTTTCCGAATCGCATGATCGGATTGTGACGAATTTGTGAACTTGACCAAAACAAAAAAGGCGAAGCCCCTACGGGCTTCGCCTTTTTTTCGCTTTACGGCGCAGCAAGCATTTGCCTGATGCAAATGCGGTGCAGCTTTTCGTTATTCGCCGCCGACGTTCGTCGGCAAGCGGCGTTTGTGCGAGATCGCGACCGGGCGCTTGGAATCCCCATCGCGCGAACTGCCCGAACTGGTGCGCGCCGCGCCCGCGGTGAACGCCTTGCCGGTGTCTTCCTGGATGGTCGAGATGGAATGCTTGTAGACCGCCTGAATGCCGGCAGCCGAGCTCAGCATGACCAGGTACTGATCAAAGGATTCGATGTGACCAACCAGCCGCACCCCGTTCACGAGGAAAATTGCGACACGCTTGCGCTCCTTGCGAGCCGCGTTCAAGACATCGCTCTGACTTTGCTGCTGGGATTCTGTAGCCATTCTTATTCGACCTGACGTTAGTATTTCGGGCTCATTTCGGCAGACATCCGCCGAAACATGGGTCAATGATGCCAGATCATCGGCCGTCGCATTGTTTGCCCCCATTCGAGCGTGTTCGGTGCATGGAGTTCAAATTTCACTGAAATCGTGGTCCCATACTACCCCGCTGGAATTTCCCGCGCACATTGTCGCTCGACAACGGCAATATAAAAACGGACAAAGTCTCTCTGTTCAACGCCTTTCGAAACGATCGCCGACAAAACGCAGGCGGAAAAAAAGCTGTCATGGCCAAATGCGTCGGTCATGACAGCTTTGTCGTTCACGCTATTGAAGGCAGCACGCGGCAAACCTGCCGCGTTGCCCGGTCCAGAATTACTGGGCCGGAGCCGGGGCCGCCTTTTTCTGCTTGTGCTTGAACAGATGCGGCTTGCCGCGCGAGCTGCCCGGCGTCGACGAGTTGTCGCCA
>NZ_JBSIPA010000539.1:0-4186 GCF_053574605.1 Caballeronia sp. M23-90
TCCGGCTGCTGGCGCGGGCGCCATCGGTGTCGCCTTGTGCGAGTTGCCGCGAGATGGTCGGGATAAATACCTGGGCGGCCGGACCCATCAAGCTCAACCCAATGGTCGCAAAACGTTCGGCGGCGCCGAAATATCCCACCTGATCCGGCGAAGACAGCAACGTAAGCAAATAAGTCGACGACGCCGTCAGCACCGCCGACCCCGTTGAATAAGCGAACAACATGGTGGACCCGCGCATCAGGTCCATCACGCCGCTCACCCGAAATTTCGGCAAGCCCACATGTGCAAACGTCAGACCGTACGAAATCACTGATGAAATCACGCCCGCAATCAGCAGGCTCGCGACGACCCATACCGAGTCTTGCGGTCCTCTGACTATCGATAAAATGAGAACGAGGCTGATCGCAAAGCCGATGACCTCAATGATGATCGGCGTGCGAAAACGCTGGCGTCCCTGAAACAGCCAGCCCAGGTTCAATGCGGACACAAGCCCGAGCATGGTTGCCAAAAGCCCCATTAGAGGCCGCTCGGAGAGCGTAGGCGAGCACAGCGTGGCGATGACACCTACGGCCAGACCGACCGCACCGGTGAATATCCGTGCGCTCGAATGCAGGGAGAACACATCGTTATGGTGGCTGCGCTCAGGAGACTTCGCGACATCGCGCATGCCGACGAAAGTGAACCCGTAGCTTGCAAGCATCCAGATCACGTTCATGAGTGACATGGCCGCAAGCACGCGCCCATATTCCGCCACGCCAAGCACCCGCCCATAAAACGGAATGACGATGATGAGATAGAGATACCTCATCACATAACCGCCGTACACGAACACTAGGATCTTGGCGTTTTCTTTTTTATCCATACTTCTTTGTTTAAGCCCGCCAGGCGGCGTAATTTATCGCCTTGTTGCGAAGCTTAGCGTGCTGCTGCGCGACGGCGACCTAGCGGGTTGGCAATATAACGGACCGCGAAATCCGACAAGGGTGAATAAGGTACGAGGCACATGCTCGACAACACGAGCGTCCCGACTTTCTTTTTAAGGCTCCAGAAAGGGTTTGCAATAATCGAATGCAAATAACTGCGCGACTCTCTCATCATCCAGCCCCAGCGAGTTGCAAGCGGCGCCTGATACACGCGGGAGCAAAAATGCGCCTTCTCGTGAGAGAAGTCGTGAAACGATACCGGTAAATCGACTTTCAGGCGCGAGTGTGCAATGTTCTGCAAGGTCGCCCATCGCATGCTGAGCGCGCTCGATCCCTTGACCATGCTCTCTGCGTTTGCAAACGACACGCTGGGCGCACTCGTATGATGCACCCGATATCCACCGAGCGACTTGGGAATCGTTGCGACGGAACCCAGCAACACGACACCGTATATGGCGTAGAAATCAGCGCCGTAGCGGTTGATGGCTGACTCGGGCACCGGAAAAATCTGCTTCAAGGCACTGACGCGATACGCATTGCCCGATGCCGGCGGCGACGGGTACAGCCAGCCGCGCTTTAGCAACGTGCCGCAATCCGCCGGCGGCTCCGAATGCGGTACGTGTACTCCCATCAGACCGCCAGCGGAGTCGATCACGTCCAGGCGGAACTGGACCTTCGCATAGTCGCCGCTCTGGAAGACGCGCATCACGTCAGACACGGCACTGGGATAGAGAAGGTCATCTGAATCCAGCAGGATCGCGTGGTCCGTATCGATGATATCCACGGCGCGATTGTAGGCCGAGACCTGGCCTCCGTTTTCCTTGAAGACCGCCGAGATACGCGATCCATATCCATCGATAAGCGCCCGCGAGCCATCGGTCGAACCGTCGTCGACGATCACCACGCGCGTGGCCGGATAGTCCTGGGCAAGCGCCGACTCGATTGCCTGCGTGAGAAAGCGCTCGTAGTTGTAGTTGCAGATGACGATCGTGACGGGTTCCATAGGGCCTCGGTGCTGGCTAGAGATTCCATGCGGCAATCGAGAGAGTCTGTCAGGCCAATTCAACAAAATCGGCTCATGCGACGTCGCAATTTCGTCAGATCTCGAAAGTGCAGGTGATTGAAGGACTGTGGTTGGAAGTCAGGATCAGGACTTGAGACGCGATTTTGCGCGATGCGCCAAGCCTTGCAACAAGCCGACCTGGGACCCGAAATTCGTGCTTGGAGCGAACTACTATGCTGCAGTGAAGCATAAACCGCCGAGAACGTCAGACGCCTTTGCCCGGCGCAAAGTCCGGAGCTATTGGCCGATTAAGCTGAGGAATTAGCGGTGGATTTTCGCGTTCGGCTTCTTATCTTTTTCTGCAATAAGTTTGTAACGAAATGGTGGTATCCGCATGTGCTCAGTAATTCTTAACAACTACATTATATTGCCTTACATTTTCATTATGTATCTTGACCAATACGGGTAATTCGTGACTTACTGTGCGCCTGCCGACGGAGGATTCCGGGTATGCTTGGGAAGAAGGGGGCGCCCGGGGTAGTATTGGCGTCCTAAATAAATCCATACAAAACTCTGGAAATGCACGATGCGCGTTGATGTTGAGACATTAGTCAGAAAATCCATTAAAAAAGCGGCACGCCACAAGTTCGACAAGGATCATGAGTCGCAGGCCCGAATCATATTCAAGACGCTTGAGAAGAAAAATGGCAAGACTGACCCGGTCAACCTGAGGCTGGCTGATGCTTACGCGCAGGAGGTACTCGGCAATGCCCGTTATGCACCTTGGCTCCGCGTCTATGCCGCGTTCACTGGAACGTTCAAGGAGGGCTGGATTCCCGATAATTATTATGGGAGCGTCGTCGTACCCCGAATGAAAGGACCGTACGGAAAGATATCCAGCCTCAAGCCCTTATCCGGCATTATTTTTAGCAGCGATACTTTTCCGGATATCGCTTACTTTGTTAATGGGCTGTTCTTTACCTCTGATCATGTTGCAGTTCCTGAAGCTGAGGTCGAAGCATTTGTTTTCCGAAACACGGAAAAAATCGTATTTAAAGTCGACAGTTCGTTCCAAGGAAAGGGCGTTTTCTTTTTCGACCGGGAAACCTTCAGTGTCGGCAGCATAAAGACGTTGGGAAATGGCGTAATTCAGCGATTCATTGTTCAACATCAGTTGTTTAATGATTTCGCATCGAATGCTGTGGCGACTTTAAGGATTACATCAGTCGTAGATGATGCCGGGCTGATTTCCATTCGTGCATGCTTTTTACGCCTTGGCCGGGTTGCAGATACTCACATTCAACCGGACAGCGAGATTTGCGTGCCCGTGGATCTGGCTGACGGCAAACTGTACGCGCAAGGTTACCTGGCGAACTGGATGGCGCTCGATGAGCATCCGGATTCCAGAATCAAGTTCGATGGCCTGAGCGTACCGGCCTTTTCGAAATGCGTCAGCACCGTGCTTGAACTTCACAAGAAAATTCCCTTTGCCCGATGCGTCGGATGGGATTTGACCGTCGATATGAACGGCAATGTTCAGGTCATGGAATGGAACGCCGAACATAACGACGTCAAGTTCAGCGAGGCCACGCAAGGTCCCTGTTTCTCCGACTTGCGATGGGAGCGGTTGAAACCCTCCCGGAAGAGCTGAATCAAAGCACACGCTTTCAGGCTTCATCTTATCTGTTGATCTTCGCGCTCCGCGCGGCGAAGATCATTGTTTAATTAGTTAGGATTGCTACCATTGTGGGCAATCGGCCCGTTTTCCGGGCTCGCCTGCGAGGAGTGCAGGCAGATTACTCGCCCTCATCATCCTCTCCCAATCCTCTTCAAAACGCCGCCCGCAGTTATTCATTCGCGCGTCCGTTAAAAAAAAATTTAAGCAGACGCTAAACATTCGGACGTCATTGCCGTTAATGCGGTTGAAGATGCGCGCGGATTATCGCCGTCATCCCGGCTGACCGCCATGCAATTTATCAGTAGGCGAGCTCGTCGGTACCCCATCGAAGCCAAGCTGTGTCTGGCTCGTAATTCGTCATACAAAAACTTTTCGTCGACCACTCCGACGTTGGAGAAACTCGTCATGCTCAGTCGCCGTTCATTTTTGAGTCGTGTTTGCGCCTTCGGCGGCAGCTATGCGCTCGCCGGATGCGGAGGCGGCGGTGGCAGCTCGGACTCCTCAGCGGCCTCTAAAGGCGTAAGTGTTGCCGCAGCGCCCACCGGGAGCAGCGCGGTCACCGTCACACAGCCTCCGGCTGCA
>NZ_JBSIPA010000053.1:0-22818 GCF_053574605.1 Caballeronia sp. M23-90
GGACCATTCGACGTTCAGCAAGAACCGCGACCGGTTGCTCGAACACGACGTGCTGGTGTTGCTCTTCAACGAGACAGTCGAGACCGCGCGCGAACGCGGGTATCTTTCCGGGGAACACTTCAGCGTCGACGGCACGTTGATTCAGGCATGGGCCGGGCACAAGAGCTTTGTGCCCAAGGCGAGTTCAGACGACGATGACACGCCTCCTGACGAACCGCCCGCGCCGAATGACAATTGGCGCGGACAGAAACGCAGTAACGAAACGCATCAATCCACGACTGACGAGCAGGCGCGCCTGTTTCGCAAGAGCAAGGGAACTGGAGCGATGCTCTCTTATATGGGGCATGTACTGACCGACAACCGGCACGGCCTGGTGGTCAACGCACAGGTGACGTTGGCGACGGGCACCGCCGAGCGCGACGCGGCCGAGATGATGCTCGCCGATGCCGCGAATGTTGCGCCACTCGGCATTACGGTGGGCGCGGACAAGAACTACGACACTGCTGGCTTCGTCGCCAGTTGTCGCGCGAATTGCGTCACGCCGCATGTGGCGCAAAACGATGGACGTCCGGGAGGTTCAGCAATTGACGAGCGAACTACGCGCTGGCCGGGTTACGCGGTAAGCCAGCAAAAACGTAAGCGCATTGAGCAGGTATTCGGATGGGGCAAGACAGTTGGACGAATTCGCCAGGTCATGTATCGGGGACTTGAGCGCGTAGACCAGCTCTTCGTGCTGACGCAAGTCGGCTACAACCTAACGCGTATGCGCACACTTGCGGGCTGAGGGGCAATAAGCAATGGCGTAACACCGATATCGTGAACTCGCGAGCAACGTGGAATGCCTGCAAACGTCTTCCGAGTTTCAAAAGTGCGAGCCCCAGCATCCATCGAAATGCACCCGAACGCATCAACGACCGATATTTCAGCAGCCTGTTAAAGAGAGAATGTCCATGCCCAAGCTTGGAATGCGCGAGATCCGCCGGGCGCAGTTGATCGATGCGACCCTGCTTACCATCGACCATGCAGGTCTTCCCGGCACGACGCTCGCGTCTGTCGCGCAGCGTGCGAGCATCTCCACGGGTATCGTCAGTCATTATTTCGGCGACAAAGACGGCCTGCTCGAAGCCACCATGCGGCACGTGCTGCGCGACTTGTGGAACGCAACCTCGCGCAAGCGCCGTGCGGCGAAAGATGAACCGCGGGCGCGCTTGCGCGCCGTGGTAGCCGCGAATTTCGACGCAGCGCAAGTCAGCAATCCCGTAACAAAGACGTGGCTCGCGTTCTGGTCGGAGAGCATGCACAAGCCGCAATTGCAGCGCTTGCAGCGCATCAATACGCGACGCCTCCACTCAAATCTGTGCGCGGATTTCTCGAAGGCCTTGCCGCGTGTTGCAGCGCGTCGTGCGGCAAGCGGGCTGGCCGCGTTGATCGATGGCTTGTGGTTGCGCGGCGCCTTGTCGGGCGAACCGTTCGATACGAAGTCCGCGATCCGGCTCGCCAACGATTACATCGACCTCGTGCTCGATACACGCGGCCGCACTCTCACCTAAAGGACTACACCATGCCCGCACTCGAATTGCAGCGCCTGTATATTGGCGGCGCTTACGTGGACGCCACCAGCAGTGAGACGTTCGACAGCATCGATCCCGCCACCGGCGAGACGCTTGCAAGCGTCCAGCAGGCGAGCGCCGCCGATATCGATCGCGCAGTGCGATCGGCGCATGAAGGCCAGCGTGAATGGGCCGCCATGACCGCGATGCAACGCTCGCGGATCTTGCGACGCGCAGTGGACATTCTCCGCGAACGCAACGACGAACTCGCCGCGCTTGAGACGCGTGACACCGGCAAGCCGATTACGGAGACCCGCGCGGTAGATATCGTGACGGGTGCCGATGTCATCGAGTACTACGCTGGACTCGCGACGGCCATTGAAGGCCGGCAGATCCCGCTGCGTCCGACATCGTTCGTCTATACACGGCGCGAACCGCTCGGCGTTTGCGCGGGCATCGGCGCGTGGAATTATCCGATCCAGATCGCATGCTGGAAGGCGGCGCCGGCGCTCGCCGCAGGCAATGCGATGATTTTCAAGCCAAGTGAAGTCACGCCTCTGAGCACGTTGAAACTCGCTGAAATCTTTACGGAGGCAGGCATACCGGCAGGGGTATTCAACGTCGTGCAAGGCGACGGCCGCGTTGGCGCAATGCTGGCAACGCACCCCGACATTGCAAAGATATCGTTTACAGGCGGCGTTGAAACCGGCAAGAAAGTCATGTCGATGGCCGGCGGTTCATCGTTGAAAGAAGTCACGATGGAACTCGGCGGCAAGTCGCCTCTGATCGTTTTCGATGACGCCAATCTTGAGCGCGCGGCAGACATTGCAATGAGCGCCAACTTCTTCAGCTCCGGCCAGGTTTGCACCAACGGCACGCGCGTGTTCGTTCAGCGGACCGTCCATGCGCGCTTCGAGGCGCTGCTGCTCGAGCGGGTGAAGCGCATTCGCATCGGGTCTCCGACAGACGACAACACCAACTTCGGCCCCCTCGTCAGCGCCGCTCAGTTACACAAGGTGCTGGGGTTTATCGAAAGCGGGAAGAAGGAAGGCGCGCGGCTGATAGCGGGAGGATCGCGGATCGAGCACGGTGCGTTTGCTCAAGGGCAATACGTCGAGCCGACTGTCTTCACCGATTGCCGCGACGACATGCGGATCGTGCGCGAGGAAATCTTCGGGCCGGTCATGAGCATCCTGACCTTCGATGACGAAACGGAAGTCATTGCGCGAGCGAACGCGACATCTTATGGACTGGCCGCGGGCGTCGTGACGGAGAATCTTGCGCGTGCACATCGTGTGATTCATGCCATCCAGGCCGGCATCTGCTGGATCAACACCTGGGGCGAATCGCCCGCTGAAATGCCGGTGGGCGGTTACAAGCAATCGGGCGTCGGCCGCGAGAACGGCATCACCACACTCGAACACTACACCAGCATCAAGTCCGTTCAGGTCGAGATGGGCCCCTACCAACCCGTGTTCTAAGGAGCGGTCGATGAGCGCGAAGGAGTTTGATTACATCATCGTCGGCGCGGGGTCGGCGGGCAACGTACTGGCGTCGCGTCTTACGGAAGACGCCGACGTTACCGTGCTGCTGCTCGAAGCTGGCGGACCGGACTACCGTTTCGATTTCCGCACGCAGATGCCGGCCGCGCTGGCCTATCCGTTGCAGGGCCGCCGATACAACTGGGCCTACGAAACCGATCCCGAACCGCACATGAACAACCGTCGCATGGAATGCGGCCGTGGCAAAGGGCTTGGCGGATCGTCGCTGATCAACGGCATGTGCTATATCCGCGGCAACGCGCTCGATTACGATGGATGGGCCAACAGAAAAGGCCTTGAAAACTGGACGTATTCCGATTGCCTCCCGTATTTCCGCAAAGCGGAGACACGTGACGTCGGACCCAATCCTTATCATGGCGGCGATGGTCCGGTCCACGTGACGACATCGAAGCCCGGCAACAATCCATTGTTCGCCGCAATGGTCGAAGCCGGCGTACAAGCAGGCTATCCGCGCACCGATGACCTCAACGGCTACAGTCAGGAGGGCTTCGGACCAATGGATCGAACCGTGACGCCGCAAGGCCGCAGATCGAGTACGGCGCGGGGCTATCTCGACCGCGCGAAGAATCGGCCAAACCTCACTATCGTCACGCACGCGGTGACCGACCGGGTCTTGTTCGCGGGGAAGCGGGCCATCGGCGTTGTGTACCTGCATGGCGGCGAAAACGTGACTGCCCATGTGCGTCGCGAAGTGCTGGTGTGCAGCGGTGCGATCGCATCGCCACAACTGCTGCAGCGTTCGGGCGTTGGACGCTCCACATGGCTGCGCGAACTCGACGTCCCGTTGGTCCACGACCTGCCCGGCGTGGGTGAGAATCTCCAGGATCATCTGGAGATGTACATGCAGTACGAATGCCTCGAACCCGTGTCGCTGTACCCCGCGCTGCAGTGGTGGAACCAGCCGCAGATCGGCATTGAATGGATGTTGAAGGGCACGGGTATTGGCGCGAGCAATCAGTTCGAGGCCGGCGGTTTCATTCGCACGCGCGACGACGATCTCTGGCCGAACATTCAGTATCACTTCCTGCCTGTCGCGATCAACTACAACGGCTCGAATCCCATCAAGATGCATGGATTCCAGGCGCATGTCGGGTCGATGCGTTCGCCCAGTCGCGGTCGCGTGAAGCTGAAGTCGCGCGATCCGAACGCACATCCGAGCATCTTGTTCAACTACATGTCGGACCCGCTCGACTGGCGTGAATTCCGCGATGCAATCCGCATTACGCGCGAGATCATGCAGCAGCCGGCGTTGAAGAAGTATCGTGGCCGCGAGTTGCATCCCGGCGCTGATCTGAAAACCGACGATCAACTCGATGCCTTCGTCAAGCAACGCGCGGAAACTGCCTACCATCCGTCATGCTCGTGCAAAATGGGTTACGACGATATGGCCGTCGTAGATAGCGAAGGCCGCGTGCATGGGCTTGAATCCCTGCGCGTGGTCGACGCGTCGATCATGCCGCAGATCGTGACCGGCAATCTGAACGCGCCGACGATCATGCTCGCTGAAAAGATCGCCGACGCGATTCGCGGGCGTGCGCCGTTCGCTCGTGTCGATACACCCTATTTTGTCGCATCGGGAGTGAAGGCGCGGAAGATGGAAGTGGTTGCTTCAATGTAATCATCGTCTGATAGATTAATCATCAACCAAGGGCATTCCGGTTTGAATAATCGGGATGCCCTTTTTGTTTTGAACCACGATTAAAAATCATATCTCACACAGTTAATCCCCATATCCGCAACACCGTCTTTTAAGACTGAACCCTATCTCTTTAAGACTGCTCCGATCAGCAAGGGGTCATCGATCAGTGAGAATACGTCCACTCGATGACAGCGCACGGCTCTTTCCGGCACAGACCTCCTGAATGATTTCGGAGGTCCGCATTGCCTCGGTGCAAACCATTTCCCGCGTCCATAACCCTCGAATTTTTGCAATCGACGATTAATTCGGATCGTTCAGCAATCGATAGCCGCCTCGCGAAAACAGCAGTATCGGACGCAATTGTTTAATACCAGATTAACTGAAGTGATCATAATGACTTTAAAAGACACATGGCATATCTATAAATGCGATAAATGCGACGCTCGCATTGCGCCAGTGATCGAGTCGACCGGATTCGCACGTTCAAACAGCATTGGCGCGGCCCTCTCTGTTCAGGGGCCAGCATGCTGAATCTCAAAGGTCTTCTCAACCGCGTTCTGGATGTCACGCTGATCCTGGCCGGCGCCGCGCTGGCTTATCAACTCCGCTTCGGCGACAGCGCGCCGGCAGGAACAGCAGCAATCGTCGCTTCCACCACGGCTTTTTCGATGGCGCTTTCGCTTGCCGTGTTTCACGCATTTCACGTGTATAGCGATCAAGCGACGAAGCCGCTCGGCAGCGTGCTCGGACAGATCGAATTCGTCTGGCTGATGACACAACTGTGCGGACTGCTCGTGACATTCTGCATCCACAGGACCGATCTCGTATCGCGTCTGTGGTTTGGCTATTGGACCGTTATCACCGCCACCGCGTTGGCGCTGTCACGCCTGACCGCCCGCATCATTCTTGGACGGATGCGTCATGCGAAATCCAGCCTGCGCAGCGTAGCGATCGTCGCCGCGAGCGAGCATTGCGACTTGCTGATCCGCAGGATGGAAGCATCACGCGAGTCAGGCTTTCACGCGGTCATGACGTTCGATCCGCACGCCAGTCACCAGTTGCGCAACGCTGCCATTTCGCGCCATGCGTCGATTCCGGCGTTCGTGCAGCACGTACGCACCGGTAACGTTCGCGAGCTTTGGCTGGCGATGCCATTGTCCGAACAGCCGCTTATTACGAGCCTCGTAAAAGAGTTCAGGAATGACCTGATCAACATCCGGTTTTTCCCTGACGTCAGCAGCCTGAGCCTTTTCGATGGCGGTGTCATCGACATGATCGGCATGCCTGCAATCAACCTGGTTGCGTCGCCTTTGTCGCCGCTCGCGCTTGCCAACAAGGACATGTTCGATCGTGTGTTCGCAGCGATCGCCCTGCTTGTACTTTCGCCGCTCATGATCGTCATCGCGCTGGCCGTGAAGCTCTCCTCTCCCGGTCCGGTGTTGTTCACGCAACGCCGCAAGGGCGCAGATGGACAGGTGTTCCGGATTTTCAAGTTCCGTTCCATGAGCATGCATGCGCACGACGAAGGTGTCCTGAAGCAGGCCACCCGCAATGACCCGCGCGTGACGCGCGTTGGCGCGTTCCTGCGCCGGACGAGCCTGGACGAACTGCCGCAATTCATCAACGTGCTGATCGGCGACATGTCGGTCGTCGGTCCGCGACCTCACGCAATCGAACATGACGCTTTCTACCAGACAGTGGTCGATGACTACATCCATCGATACCGCATCAAGCCTGGCATCACGGGATGGGCACAAATCAACGGCTTTCGCGGTGAGACAGACCGCGTCGAAAAAATGCAGGGTCGCGTGGACCACGACCTCTATTACCTCCGCAACTGGTCCTTCGCGCTGGACATGCGCATCGTGGCCGCGACGGTCTTGAAAGGACTCAAGCATGGCAATGCTTATTGAAGCTCCGCACAAGACCCACCACGAACCAAACATCAATGAACTGAATGGAAGGACCTCATGAATACCCCAAATACACCCGTCCGCTCGACCGTGCTCAGACTGGCAGCGCTAGGCGCCGCCGGCACGCTATTGTCGGCCTGCGCCGCTGTGCCGGGATGGAAAATGGATACCGGCACCGCTGCAAACATATCTACAAGTACTACGGCGCAAATGCAAACCGCCGGCGCTGAAGACGCGAGTAAAGAAGCGCAACTGCAGTCCGCCACGAGCGAAATCGACGTTGCGTTGATCAGGCAATTGCGCGACGAGAGCCGTCAGGCGCCCGGCTTGAACGAATCGCTGATCTCGCCCGCGACGCCCTATGTTCTCGGCCCCGGCGACGTACTGCAGATTACCGTCTGGGACCACCCGGAACTCGCCGCCGCACAGCTGGCACCCACGCAAAGTGCAACGCGCGCGGCTGATCCGGTAGCGGGATTTGTCATCGACCAGCGCGGCGACGTCATGTTTCCATACGCCGGTCGCGTGCACGTAGCCGGCCTCACCGCGGAGCAAGCACAGGCCGTACTGGTGAGGGCACTCGGAAAGTCGTTCGTCGAACCTCAGGTCACGCTTCGCGTCGCTTCTTACCGGGCGTCGCAGATTTATATAGATGGTGAAATCCATACGCCGGGTCCGCAGCCGATCAACGATATCCCCATGGGACTATACGAGGCCATCAGCCGTGCGGGCGGTTTCAGCCCGACCGCTGATCAAAGCCGCATGGTCATCGTGCGCGATGGCGTTTCGCATCCAATCAACCTCTCGCAGATGCTGGAACGCGGTCAGAATCCTTCGAAAATCGTGCTCAAGAGCGGTGACGTGCTGCGTGTACCTGCTCGCGACGAAAGCGGCGTCTTCGTCATGGGCGAAGTGAACAAGCCGACCACCGCGATGCCGATGCGCAACGGCAAGCTGAGCTTGTCGGACGCTTTGGCGCAGGCAGGCAGCGTCAATCTGGCGTCGTCAAATCCCGGCCAGGTCTACGTGATACGCGACTCGCTCGGCGACACCCCGAAGGTCTTCCATCTCGATGCGAAGTCTCCGGTCGCAATGATCCTCGCCAACCAGTTCGACCTGCAACCGCACGACGTGGTGTACGTGGACAGCGGCAACCTCGTGCGTTTCAGCCGTGTTCTCAGCCTGCTGATGCCCGCGATCAACGCAGGTCTCACCGCCGCCGTCGTAGCGAAGTGACGTCATGAGAAACATCCTTGTCTTGTGCATTGGCAACATTTGCCGAAGCCCGATGGCGGCAGCGCTTTTGTCCCGCGCGCTGCCTGCCATGACCGTCCATTCCGCCGGACTTGATGCAGTAATCGGCGCGCCCGCTGATCCCATTTCCGTTGCATTGATGGACGAAGCCGGCATGGACATCACGGCACATCGCGGGCAACTGGTGAATACGCCGATGATCGTACAAGCCGACCTGATCCTCGTCATGGACCGTGCGCAGCAACAAGAAGTGCACCGGCGTTACCCGACCTCGGCGGGAAAAGTGTTCTGTATCGGAGAACACGAACGGGTCGATATTCCAGATCCTTACCGCCAACCTCGTTCTTCCTTTGAACACGCGCTCCGTCTGATCGAGCAAAGTGTCGACAGCTGGGTGCCCCCGATTCGGGCGCTTCACCAACCGAATGCGGAGTAATCCTGATGAAAACCGAAATAACACATACCCCGGCCAAGATGTCGCCAGTAGAAGAGCTCGACCTTGTCCGTTATCTCGACGTGCTGCTTGCTAACCGCCGCCTGATTGGTGCTGTTACCGCCATCACGCTCGCAATTGGCGCGGCCTATGCGGTCATCACGCCTCCCGTGTACGAAGCCGACATGATGATCCAGGTCGAAGACAATGGCGTGAGCGCCGGCAGCCTGCTTGGCGATGCATCGGCGCTTTTCGACGTAAAGACACAAGCAGCCGCCGAACTTGAAATACTGCGTTCGCGCATGGTTATCGGCAAAGCGGTCGACACGCTGCAGCTATATATCGACGCCAAGCCGAAGTATTTCCCGGTCGTCGGCGCCTGGATTGCAAGCAGAAACAAGGGCATGTCCACGCCAGGCCTGTTCGGCAAAGGCGGATATGTGTGGGGTGCCGAGTCTTTGCAGCTCGCGACCTTCGACGTTCCAAAGGCGGTAGAAGGTGAAGCGCTCACGCTCACTGCGCTGGGCAACGGTGACTATCAGCTTGACTACCCCGACCTCGACCGGCCTATCAAGGGACATGTTGGCGTTGCGCTGCAGGTCACGCAGCAGATCGGCACGATCCGGCTGCTCGTTACAGAACTGCATGCGAAACCCGGCGGTCAATTCACGCTCGTGCGCAACTCGCAGCCCAAGACTGTCTCGAACCTGCAGTTGAACCTCGACATTGAGCCAAAGGGCAAGCAGAGCGGCATTATCGGCGCGACGCTTCGCGGCAAGGACCCAGCTTTGACGGCGTCCATCGTGAACCAGATCGGACAGGAATACGTCACGCAGAACGTCGAGCGCAAGACTGCGGAGGCGCAAAGCTCATTGACCTACCTTGAAAGCCAGATGCCGAGGCTAAAGGCGAAGCTGAGCGAATCCGAAGAACGATACAACGCGCTTCGCAACAGGAGCGGCACGTTCAATCTGAGCCAGGAAGGTACGGCGTTCTTGCAGGAAAGTGTTGCATCGGACACGAGCTTGCTCGAACTAAAGCAGAAGAGAGCCGAAATGGCGACCCGCTTCGCGCCGGGGCATCCCGCGCTGCGTGCGCTCGATAACCAGATCGCGGCAGTAACCGCCAAGAGCGGCAACATTGCATCGCGCATGAGGGCGCTGCCCGACATCGAGCAGGAATCCCTGCGTCTCATGCGCGACCTTCAGGTGGACAGCGATACCTACGTCAATGTTGTGAATAACGTCGAGCGCCTGAAGCTCGTCAAGGCAGGAAAGGTCGGCACCGTTCGCCAGATCGACTATGCGAACGTTCCCGAAGAACCCGTCAAGCCGCGCAAAGGGATGGTGCTTGCACTGGCCGGGATGATCGGGCTGATGCTCGGCGTGGCCGCTGCATTCCTTCGCGACGGTCTCTTTGGCGGTCTGACCGATGCGCACGAGATCGAGCAACACACCGGTATGAAGGTATATGGCTCTGTGCCGTTCTCGCCTGCACAGGGCGTACTCGCGAAGAACGTCGAGGGACGCACAGCTGGCGTTCATCTTCTGGCTGCATCCCATCCGAACGACGCGCCCATCGAGAGTCTGCGCAGCTTTCGTACCGCTCTGCAATTTGCATTGCTCGGCGCAGCGAATAATCGCGTGGTCATCACGGGTCCTACGCCGGGTATCGGGAAATCCTTTATCTCCGCGAATCTTGCCGCGGTGATCAGCGCCGCAGGCAAGCGCGTCTTGCTGGTGGATGCCGACCTGCGCAAGGGCTACCTTAATCAATACTTTGGCAAAGCCCGCACATGCGGCCTTTCAGACCTGCTTATAGAAACGGCAACGTTCGATCAGGCGGTGCATCGCAACGTAGCGCCTGGCCTCGATTTCATCAGCACGGGCGCATTCCCGCCGAACTCGGCCGACCTGGTACAGAACGAACGCATGCTGCGCGTGCTCGATCAGATGAGCGCGCAATACGATCTCGTAATTGTCGATACGCCGCCGGTCCTGGCAGTGTCCGATTCCGTCAACATCGCGGCCCATTGCGCGACCGTATTCCTGATTGGGCGATTCAAGCGTACGACTATCGGAGAGTTGCTCGAATCGAACAAGCAACTCGAGCAGGTCAACGTCGCCGTAAAAGGTGTGATCTTCAACGGCCTAGACGCCAAAGGCTTGCGATACGGTTCGAAGTACGGCCAATACCGTTATGTCGCGTATGAATACGGCAAGACTGACAAGCGGACGCCGAAATGAAACCGTACAGTCTGACCCCGCGCCGCACGCAGCCGTCAGTTCCCATGCTCGTGCTTGCGGCTATAGCGGTGCTCGTCACAATGACCGCAGTCTTTCTCGGCAAGCTCAGTGCGACGACTGCCACGCTCTCTGTAGTCCTGGCTGCAAGCATCCTCGCGATACGTCCGCGTAACGAATTGCTGCGCCTGTTCAAGCTCTTCCTGCTTGCGACGTTTTGCGTGCTGCCGGCGTGGCAGCTCGCTGCCGGCGACGCGATTTATCTCGATCTGCTGAAGGAAGACAGCACCTCCGTCTTGCTTTGGTTCTTTCTGAGCGTCGCGGGCATCTGGGTTCTGAAGATTTCACTGGACTTGGCGCAGCGTCGCCTAATCGAGCGCGACAACACGCCGGCCGATCAGTCCGGTGTTACGGGACTCGTCTATTTTTTCACCCTGACGTCGGTCGCGGCCATCGCGTTCATTTATTTGAAGCTGGGAGGTTACGCAAAGATCGTCGAGCTCTACGACGAACGGCTCCAGAGCAGCGTGACCGGATACGATCCGCTCGGCGGCCTGGGCATTGTGCAGGCACTGGCAAATACTGCGCCGCTCTGGATCTTCGTATGCCTGACGTTGCGCCCGCGATGCAGCAGATTGATGACAACCGTCGCCTTCGCCCAGATAGGCGTGTTGGGCTGGCTGGCATCGGGCGTGTTCGGGAATCGCCAGGGCATCATCTTCGCCTATCTGTTCGCAGCGTCGATCTATCACTTCCTGGTCGCACCGATCAGCCGTCGCACAGCGAAGATGTCAGCCATCCTGATGGCGGTCGTCGCACTCGTGCTGATGCCTATCAAGTTCGGTATTGACTATTCCGATCTCGGCAATCTTACCGAACGTTTCGCCGATCAGCGATCGCTCGAGCTCAGCATGGGTCCCGTCAGCTTCTTTTTGTTTCGTGATCTGTCACGCTTCGATGTACAGACGCAAACCATCGAAACGGTCACGAAGAACACCTACGACCTGCCGATGGGACGAAGCTTCGTGGGCGCGGCCGCATCGGTCATACCGAAAGCATTGTGGGAAGACCGTCCGTCCACGTTTGCAGAAGAAAAGAGCGATATCGTCAACGAGGTGCAATCGTCGGGCGACGCCGAGACCACATTGTTATTCGGCATGCCTGGGGAATTCCTCGCGAATTTCGGCTTGATCGGATATGTGCTTTCCTTCTCGCTACCCGCGTTATTGATGGTCGCAGTCAACTCGATCAGCGGTTCGCGCAACCGGAAATGGTTGCCGCTGAAAGTCGTACTGATGCCATTGCCATTTCTGTTTTTCCTGTTCGATTCAAACGTCCTTGCGTACTACGTGGTGCGCTGGATCGTGTTGTTCGCTCTCCCGATGGCCTTTGTATTGAGGTTCTCCGAAGACCACAACAAAGCCGCAGCCTTCGGAGGGCCAACATCATGAAAATTGTTCACGTAGTCGAGACCTGGACCGGCGGAATTGCAACCTATGTACAGACACTAGCCGCGAAGCAACGCGATCTAGGCCATGACATCACACTGCTTTGCGATACCAGCAAAGTGGAAGGCGGATTGAAGATAGATGGCATTGAAGTAGCCGATTACCGGTCAAGCCGCAACCCGGCTAGATTCTGGTCCATATCCAAGGCACTGCAACTGCGCATCGCGTCGCTGCATGCCGATGTTGTTCATTGCCACAGTTCGTTTCCCGGCATGTATGTGCGCTTGCGAAATCATCCGGGTGCGAAGGTTCTCTATACGCCTCACGCGTGGTCGTTTCTCAAAACCGACGTGACGACACCGGCAAAGTTGGCGTATGGTCTGGTCGAACGCGTACTCGCACAACGCTGCGACCGGATACTTTGCATGTCATTTGACGAATTGCGTGCGGCGCGCAAATATCGCATTCCAGCAGACAAGATCGAATTCATTTATACGGGTATCGCCCCCGACGAACGTTTCCAGATTCCTGAATATCGTGCCGAAACGAATTCAACGAAAGTCGGTTATTTCGGACGCCTTGATTATCAGAAGGGCTTTGATGTCGTTCTCGAAGCATTACCGTTACTCGATGCAAGACTTGAAATACACGCATTCGGCGCGGCGGTACGCGGTGGTATCGAAGCAGGTAACGATGCCCGTATCACCTATCACGGCTGGCTGGATGCGGCCGGCACACGGCGCGCGATGCACGAGATGGATGTGATCGTGGTTCCGTCGCGATGGGAGGGGCTTGCGCTCGTGCCCATCGAGGCAATGCGCGCGGGCAAGGTGATTGTCGTGTCGGGTGAGAGTTCGTTACCCGAGCAGGTCATCCATGGATACAACGGCGTCATTCTTCGCGAGCTTACGGGCAGGTGCCTGGCCGAAAACCTCAACCGCCTCACATTGGACGAGTGCAGAAGAATGGGCGCCAATGCGCGTCACGTGTTCGAAAGTACGTTTCAGATCGACCGCTTCCTCAACACCTTGATGAGTTGCTATGAACGCCCCTGATTATTATCTGCTGCACGCCTATAGTTCGCACAACAGCGGCGACGGACTGCTGGTCAAACTCAGTCTCAAGGCGATCCGCGATGCGGGCATAACCAGGACGATCACTGTCGTATGCCTGGACAAGGAATCGTTCGCCGGATATATCGACGATGCGAATACCAGGCTCATTTCGCTTGGCGAATTCTTGCGCGGGCGGTTTCTCGGCGTGTTCTTGCGTCAACGTTCCGTGTACTTCGGCGTGGGCGGTGGCTACTTGCGTGCATCGAGCAGACCGGAAGGATGGAAGTCATTGATCGCACATGGTAGCCAGATCCTCATGTCTTCGTTCGGCGGTTCGAGCCGCCGGATTTACTTTCCGCAAAGCGTTGGACCGTTCGACACATTCGCCGGAAACCTGCTTGCGCGCATCGTGCGAAGCCGTGTAGAACGCATTTTCCTGCGCGACGACAAAAGCGTGTCCGAACTCGCGCATCCGGCGGCCACGAGAACCGGCGATCTGGTAGTGCTGGAGATTGCGCAGGAAGCGGGGGCAGGCACCTTGCGGCATACAAGGATCGCAGCGCCGCAGGTGTACCTCGTCTTTCGGGACCTGCAGAACAAGCCTTACCGCAATGCATATCTGGAACGCGTGCACGCGCTTATGACGCTTCTGCCTGACGCAAAGCTAGCGATACAGGCGCGCGGTCGCGGCAACAGCGACGATGTTTTTTATCGCGAGCATCTCGGAGTGGACAACGCGGCCATGCTCAAGGACGTGCTTGCCGAGCGTTCTGCAATCGTGGTCTCGGTGAGGCTTCACGGCAGCCTCGAAAGCGTGCTCGCCGGTGTTCCGAGCGTGCACATCGCATACGAGCGCAAGGGCCATGCAGCGTTTGGCGATCTGGGGCTCGACGACTTCGTATTTCATGCGAGCGACTTTGATCCCATTGCAGTAGCGAATGCAGTTCGCCTGCTCGTAGAAGACGAGGAGCAATACTGGGTGCGCGTCGAGTCGAATGTTCAACGTAGCCATGAACACTTTGTGGAGGCGATCAAAGATGAACTGCGCACGTTCGATAACGCTGATCATGGACGGTAACTTCCGTCGTGTCGGTGAAGATATCCTGAGTCCCCACATGAGCTATGCGCGGTTTGGCGCACGCTTCACAGATTCTTTCGATCAAGTCGTGATCGTTGCGCGCTCATTTCCCGCAATGGAGGCAATTGGTGAACGCGTGACGGGCGAACACGTTTCGTTCGTCGATCTCGGCGCGAATCGCGGCGTGCGTGCGTTGATCACGAGCGTGCCGCGCTTGCTGACAAGGCTTTATCGACAGCTTGTTACGGCGCCTGTTGTGTTGATCCGGTTCCCCGGAAATATTGCGTCGCTTGCGTTATTCATTTGTTTGATCGGCGGCAAGCGCTTTTCGGCCGAAGTCGTCGCCGATCCTGCCGATTACTTTGGCGCGTCTGCATCAAGGCACCCGTTGCGGCGTGTTGCGCGTCTCGTTCATTGCTGGACGACGCGAATAGCTGCACTTCGTGCAGTTACCGTCCGCTACGTGACAAGCGAGTACCTGCAGCGCAAGTATCCTGCAACACACGCAGACATGATGTTTGGGTTCAGCGACGTCTATCTGAAGGATGCGTTGTTTGAAACGCCCCTGGTCAGGACGCCGCGCCCCGACGGCGGATTACGATTGATCAACACCGCGATGATGCACAACCACAGCAAAGGCCATGGCGTCCTGCTGCAAGCAGTCGCGGATCTGCATAAGCGGGACATCGCCGTCGAACTGACCCTGATCGGCGACGGTGCGCTGCGCCCCGAATTCGAAACGCAAGCGGCGCAACTGGGGCTTGGCGATCACGTTACGTTTGTCGGCATCGTGAATGCCGATCTCGTTGCGGATCACGTCGCAGAACATGACTTGTTCGTATTGCCGTCCTTTCAGGAAGGCATGCCACGCGCGATGCTGGAGGCAATGGCCGCAGGAACGCCGGTCATTGCGTCGAACGTAGGCGGTATTCCGGAAGTGCTGGGCGAAGAGAGCATGGTCGCGCCCGGCGACGTTGCCGCCCTGGTTTCAAGCATCGAAATGCTGGCTCGGGACCGGTCACTCCTGCAGGCACGAGCGAAGGCCGCGCGAGAAGCGGCGCTCCCCTTTGGTTTCGACGCGTTACAAGCCCGTTATCGAACCTACTGCGACGCGCTGCTGAAGGCACATGGCAATGCGTAAGGATCTGGTTTATGTCATGCTCGGCTCGGCATTGCCGGCCGTAAGCAATTTTGTCGCGGTCGTCTTCGCACTGAAGTATCTGGACGCAGCGTGGCTAGGCCGCTCTTACGCGTTGCTCGCACTGTTTTTCGTTTCAATCGATCTATTCAATTTCGGTTCTGCCCGGCTGTATAGCGTCACTAAAATTCGTGAGCGTTTTCCAAGTCTGTTGTTTCTGGACACGGTCAGCGCAGCAGGTTCGGCCTTGTTTTTCAGCATCGCGGCCTGGATCATGTCCGCCTCGGGAGCGATCGCATTACCTCAGATCTTGCCGATGCTCGTCATCGCGCCCGTCGGTTATGCGACCTCGCATTTTGCGCTCGGCTATCTTCGGCTCAAGGGCGGAAACGCCGCGATATGTGCTGTCTCCACTGTGTCGGCGTTGTGCCGTTGCTCGGTGGTCTGGCTCATCGCGACACATCCGTCATGGTCGCTCTATCTGCCTGATTTGCTTTTGCTCGTGGAAGGTTCGTACGGGACGATGCTGCTTGGTGCTTACCTGATAGTGCGTACACCTGAACCTGCCGCACCGGCGGGTCCGGCCGCATTGCGGCATCTGGTCGGTCTCGGCGGTAAGGAGCTGATCAGCAGCTGGTATTCGAACGCGATATTTTCAGGAGCGAAGCATCTCGACGTGATCATCGCCGCCATGCTTCTTGGACCTGCGGGCGCCGCGCTGTATCGAGGCGCGAAAAGCGTGCATAACCTCGCGTTCAATTTCGGGCAAGCGTTGGCGCTGGTCCTTCATTCGCGAATGCTTGCCTGGCTGCGCGCCTTGCGCAGACATCTTTCGAGAATGTCCCTATTTGGCGTTGCAATCGCGATCTGCGCCTTGCTGACGTTTGGCGCGTTTCTCGCCTTCAAGATCAGGCTCTTTCCCACGGCAAGTCTTGGTTCACCTTCAAGACAATGCCTGTTCCTGTTCCTGATCTTTTTAGGTGCATCGCTGATGTTCGCGTGCAGGCTGATATCGATAACCGTGTTTTCGATCAGCAAACGAACCTTCGTCATCTTGTCGACAATGGAAGTTGGCGTGTCACTCGCATTGCTCTCCTGCCTTTGCCTGATATTCGGCGTGGTGGGTGCGGCGCTGTCGGTGGTGGTGTCGTGCGGATCGGTTCTGCTTGCGTCGCTTGTCGTGGTGCAGCGATCCGCGCACGCCATCCGGGTCGACTGATTCATTGCTCGAAGCGCGAGCGAGCGGCCATCGCAATGCGCACGATGGTCTCGGCGCTCAGGCGTTCTGCAATCTTGTGCACGTAATCATGATGCTGCGCTGAAAGCGGTGCATCGAGATACTGCGCATGCAGGTATCGGATAAGCGCTATGCGTCGGTGCCCCAATGCGATGCTTCTATCAAGCAGCGCGAGGGCCGCTTCTGCATCGCGTTGTTCGCAAGCAAGCTGCGAAAGCCCGGCGGTTTCAATGCGCGTGGACGTCATCGACGGTTCGGTGCACTGCAATCGAATGCGACTCGGCAGACGCGCGCCATGAGTCGAAGTCCGCCCGGTGCCAGTCTAGCTCGACGCCTACACGCCGCGTGCCCTCACGAATCTTCGGCTTGTACAAAAGCAGCGTGAGCGCATCGAGCGCGGGCCACTCCGCGAACGACAGCGCTGCCACTTCGACGGCGAGCGTTTCCAGCAAACGCGTATGCGGCTTGCTCTCGAGATATGTCGAGACCCGTGTGCACCAAGCCTCGTAATCAATCAACCCGGAGCGATCGCCTTCAACCGGCACGCATCGATAATGCAGGCTCGCATCGATAACAACGGGCTGCGGCGCAAGATACTCGCGTTCATACAAGCCGATGCGTGTAGGCACGACCAGCTCATCGACCACGATGCGCCAGCCGCGGCCTCCAGGCCCGATCGGTTCGTACAGTTTCACGACAAAAGCGGCTCTGCCGCGTCGAGCATGATCTTCACGAAGTAGTCCGCGAAGCTGCGGCGGATCACGAGGTCGAAGCTGTCATCTCCAGTCGGAACGATCGTCACCGATGCCTTGAAGTAATGACTCTGCGCACATTGTCCCGCGCCGAACAAACGCGGGTGCAAGTCGAGCGGACAGCCGCGGGCGAGGACATCGCGCGTACGTGCACCGCTTATTTCCAGCACGGTATAACCACTGCCGATATCCACCGCTGCTGCGAACAGACCTTTGAACGCGTTGCGCAGTTTTGCTTCCATCGGCGCCGCTTGCGTGGCCGAATGCGATGCCACCGAGCGCACGAGCCATTCATCGGGACCGAGCCACAGCAGATCGTAGCCGTTGCCTGTCGCCGTGGTGTTCGCCTTCTCGGGCGGTTTGCAGCCAAGCACGCTTTCAACGGCGGCAACGAACGCTGCATCGCGCAGATCGCCGCGCAGGTTTACCAGTTCGAGGAACGGCCGCTCGACGAGACGAAACGCCTTCGATCCCGCAGCCAGATGTTTCTTCAGCAGCCCGTCCGTGCCCACCAGCGGCGATTCCTGCCACACGCCCTGCCCGATTGCACGATCGACGACCGTCTGATTGCTGCCGTTTTCATTCCACATGTTGACGTGCTCCTTCGCTGTCGTAGAACACCGAGCTGGTGATTTTTGCCGGCATCTGCTTGCCGCCGGCAAGCGGAATCATCACTGACTCGCCGATCTTGTCGAGACCGCCCTTGATCACGGCCATCGCGATCGAGCGCTTTAAAATAGGGCTGAAATAGCTGGAGGTGACATGGCCGAGCATCGGTGCTGTCTCTCCGCTGAACGGACCCGCGACGATCTGCGAGCCTTCCGGGATCACGAACGACCCGTCTTCGGCGAGCAGTCCGACCAGTTGCTTGCGTCCCGCCTTGGCCGTATCCGAACGCGTCAGCGAACGCTTGCCAAGAAAGTCCTTCGACTTCGCAACGAGCCCGCCCATGCCAAGGTCGTACGGCGTCATGGAACCATCGGTATCCTGGCCCACGATGATGTAACCCTTCTCCGCACGCAACACGTGCATGGTTTCCGTGCCATAAGGCGTGATGTCGAACTCGGCGCCGGCCGCCATCAACGCTTCCCACACCGCGCGCCCCACGTTCGCGGGCACGTTGACTTCGTATGCCAGTTCGCCGGAAAAGCTGATGCGCATGACACGTGATGCCGCGCCCGCGACAGTCCCTTCTCGAAAGCTCATGAACGGAAACGCGGCATTCGCGAAGTCGATATCGCGACAGACCTTCTGCAGGACTTTGCGGCTGTTCGGTCCGACCACGGCAAAGGTCGCCCAGTGATCCGTCACCGATGCCAGGCGCACGCGCATGTCCGGCCACTCGGTCTGCAACCAGCGTTCGAGCCACGTCAGCACGCGAGCCGCGCCGCCGGTGGTGGTCGTCATCATGTAGTGCTGGTCGGCGAGACGTACGGTCACGCCGTCGTCGAAGATCATGCCGTTTTCGTCGAGCATCAGGCCGTAGCGGCATTTGCCCACTTCCAGCTTGCTCCAAGGGTTTGTGTAGACCCAGTTGAGCAGCTTCGCGGCGTCGGGACCTTGAATGTCGATCTTGCCAAGGGTCGATGCATCGAGGATGCCGACGCTCGTACGCGTGGCGAGCGATTCACGGGCGACCGCTGCGTGCATGTCTTCACCCGGACGCGGGTAGTACCAAGGCCGTTTCCAGTTGCCCACATCTTCGAACGCAGCGCCGTTTTCAACGTGCCACTCGTGCACCGCAGTCTTGCGGACCGGATCGAGAAACTCGCCCAGCTCGCGGCCGGCGAACGTGCCGAAGGTCACCGGCGTGTAGTTCGGACGGAAGGTCGTCGTGCCTGTTTCGGGGATGGTCTTGTTCAAGGCTTGCGCGAGAATCGCCATGCCGTTGATGTTGCCGAGTTTGCCCTGATCCGTGCCGAATCCCATCGCCGTATAGCGCTTCACGTGCTCGACCGACTCGAAACCTTCGCGCGCCGCAAGGAAAATATCGGCGGCGGATACATCGTTTTGATAGTCGATGAACTGCTTGGGACCCCGCGTCGCCAGCTCGCGGCCGCCGACGAGCCAAAGCGGCGTCAACGGTGCTTCGCTGATCTCGGCGACTTGCACGGGCGTCGGGCGTGCGACGATCAAGCCGACCGCACGCGCTGCATCCACGCCTGCATCGACGGCAAAACGAATCGCGCGAGCAAGCGTGAATTCGCCCGCGCAACCGCCCACGCTGCTCTCGGCTTGCATGGCCTTGCCGGGGACGAAACACAGTTTTTCGTCATGCCAGTGCGCCTTGCCGCCGGACTGTGCGAACAGGTGCAGGATCGGGCTCCAGCCGCCGGACATGGCGAGCAGGTCGCAAGGCAGGTCGGCTTGCTTTGCGCCAACGGTGGCGTTCGAATAAGCGTTGATTTCAACCGATGCAACCCGCAGCTTGCCCTGCGCAACCGTCACGACCGATCCGTTCAGCACCTTTACGCCATAACGTTTTGCCTGAGCCTGCAGCGCGCCTTTTTCATCGGCGAGACGAGGGTCCACGACGGTCACTTGCGCGCCCGCAGCCTTCAGATCCAGTGCACATTGGTAGCCGCTGTCGTTGTTCGTGAACACCACCGCGTTACGTCCCGGCAGCACGGCGAAGCGATGCAGATACGAAGACACGGCCGACGCCAGCATCACGCCCGGAAGGTCGTTGTTGCCAAATACGATGGGGCGTTCCTGCGCGCCGGTCGCGAGAATCACGCGCTTGGCGCGAATTTTCCACATCAGTTCGCGCGTACCCTTTCTCATCGATACCGGCAGATGCTCAGTCAGACGCTGCGTGACGGTGACGAGGTTGTGGTCCTGATACCCAAACGCCGTGCTGCGGCACAGGATCTTCACATCGGGCATCTTGCGCAATTCGGCTTCGATCTTTTGCGCCCATTTCAAGCCAGGCGCACCATCGATTTCCGCGCGGCACGACAGCAGCGAGCCACCGAGTTCCGGCTGGTCATCGACGAGAAACACACGCGCGCCCGACAAAGCCGCCGCATGCGCCGCAGCAAGGCCCGAAGGACCCGCGCCGACCACGAGCACGTCGCAATGCGCGAAGCACTTGTCGTAGCGGTCGGCATCGACTTGTTCCGGCGCCTTGCCGAGGCCGGCGGCGTCGCGAATCACTTCTTCGTACTTCGGCCAGAACTTGCGCGGCCACATGAAGGTCTTGTAATAGAAACCGGCGGGAATGAAACGCGCGATCTTCTGGTTCACCGCCATGCGATCGTTTTCAATGCTCGGCTTCGCGTTCACGCTCGTGGCGACCAGCCCTTGATACAACTCGATTTCCGTCGCACGCGCATTCGGCACGGTATAAGCGCCGGTCTCGAGCTGGACGACCGCATTCGGCTCGGCAACGTCGGCTGTCACAATGCCGCGCGGCCGATGGTACTTCCAGCTACGCGCGACAAAGTGCACACCATTGGCGAGCAGCGCGGACGCGAGCGTGTCGCCCTGATGGCCCTGATACGTCTTGCCGTTGAACGTGAACGTGAGCGAGATCGCGCGATTGATGCGCCCGCCCGTAGCGAGTCGGTCTTTCTGGCTCATTTCGATTGTCCTTCTTCTTTCGATTCCATCACGGCGAGTGGCCGCGCGAACGTGTCATAGCCCTGGAACGCGTAGCTCACGGTGTCGCGTTGCGCCATGAACCAGCGGCGGCAGCCCTGTGTGTGCATCCATTGCTCACGATGCACGCCACGCGGATTCTTGCGCATGAAGAGGTAGTCGCCCCATTCCTTGTCGGTGAGCTTTTCGGTATCGAGCGGGCGCGCAATATCTGCTTCGCCACCACACGAGAATTCGGTTTCGGCACGCGGTCCGCACCAGGGGCATTCGATCAGCAACATATCTTTTCTCCTAAGGCGGATTAGTGGGCGACGGCGGCGGCGCCGTGTTCGTCGATCAGATGACCCGTGTAAAACCGGTCGATGGAAAACGGCGCGTTCAACGCATGCGGCTCGTCGTTGGCAATGGTGTGCGCATACGCCCAACCGGAACCCGGTGTCGCCTTGAAGCCACCCGTACCCCATCCGCAGTTGAAATAGAGGCCTTTGACATCCGTCTTGCTGATGATCGGGCATGCATCCGGCGATACATCCACAATCCCGCCCCACTGGCGGTTCATCCGCACGCGCGAGAACACGGGGAACATTTCGACGATTGCCTCGAGCGTTCCTTCAATAATGTGAAAACTGCCGCGCTGACCGAAGCCCGTGTATTGATCGACGCCCGCACCGATCACGAGATCGCCCTTGTCGGACTGGCTGATATAGGCGTGCACCGCGTTCGACATCACCACCGTATTGACCACGGGCTTGATCGGCTCCGAGACCAGCGCCTGCAGCGGATGGCTTTCCAAAGGCAGGCGGATGCCGGCCATGTCGGCGAGTGTCGAGGTGTTGCCTGCCGCGACCACCGCGACCTTCTTCGCCTTGATGAAACCCTTGGTTGTATCGACACCGACCACCTGGCTGCCGTTTCGGCGGATACCGGTGACCTGACAGTTCTGCACGATATCCACGCCGGCCTGATCCGCGCCGCGCGCATAACCCCAGGCAACCGCGTCGTGACGCGCGACACCGCCGCGACGCTGGATGGATGCGCCGAGTACGGGGTATCGGCTATTCAGGTTGATGGTCGGCTCGATCTGCTTGATCTGTTCGGGCGTGAGGAATTCCGCGTCGACACCGTTCAGCCGGTTTGCGTTCACGCGACGTTCAGTATCCCGGACATCCTGCAAGGTATGCGCGAGGTTCATCACGCCGCGCTGGCTGAACATGACGTTATAGTTCAGGTCTTGCGAGAGACCTTCCCAAAGCTGCATCGCTTTTTCATACAGCGCGGCAGATTCGTCCCACAGATAATTCGACCGCACGATCGTCGTATTGCGCGCCGTATTCCCGCCGCCGATCCAGCCCTTCTCGAGCACCGCGATATTGCGCACGCCATGCTCTTTCGCGAGGTAATAAGCCGTGGCGAGACCATGTCCGCCGCCGCCGACGATGACCACGTCGTATTCCTGTTTCGGCTCGGGGCTCTTCCACTGGCGCTCCCAGTTCTCGTGATACGACATGCCGTTGCGCAGCAGGCTGAATATCGAATAGCGGCTCATGGTGTTTCCCTGGAACTTGTTGATGTTGCGAAACTGGCTTGCAACCTGTTAATTCAACACTCGATGACGTTCACGGCCAACCCGCCGCGCGACGTCTCCTTGTATTTCGTCTTCATGTCCGCGCCGGTTTCGCGCATGGTCTTGATCACGTTATCGAGCGATACATAGTGCGTGCCGTCGCCTTTCATCGCCATGCGTGCGGCGTTGAGCGCCTTGATCGCGCCCATAGCGTTGCGTTCTATGCACGGAATCTGCACGAGCCCGCCCACCGGATCGCAGGTCATGCCGAGGTTGTGTTCCATGCCTATTTCAGCGGCGTTTTCGACTTGCGTGGGCGTGCCGCCCATGACGGCGGCGAGCGCGGCGGCGG
>NZ_JBSIPA010000540.1:0-4172 GCF_053574605.1 Caballeronia sp. M23-90
TGCTTGTTTATCGACGTAGCGCGTGCGCAGCCGCCCGCGGCGACGCTGGCGGGGGCGGTATCGCTGAATATCGAGTGCGACCAGACGCGCATCGACTTCCGTCTGCGCACGCGCTACGTCGATAAACAAGCAAAGGATATCGATCACGCGCTCGAACTCATCAAGCAACATACCGCCGCAGGCGACGCCATCTCGATCGCGCTGCTCGGCAATGCCGCCGAAGTGCTGCCGGAACTCGTGCGCCGCGCCAAGGCCGGCGCCATCAAGCCGGATCTGGTCACTGACCAAACCTCGTCGCACGACCTGATCAACGGTTATCTGCCGGCTGGCTGGAGCCTGGAAAAGTGGCGCGCGGCATCGCTGGACGCCTCGCAACACGCCGAGCTCAAGGCCGCCGCGCAACGCTCGTGCGCGCAGCACGTCCAGGCCATGCTCGATTTCCACGCAATGGGCATCCCGGCAGTCGATTACGGCAACAACCTGCGTCAGGTCGCCTTCGATGACGGCGTAAAGAACGCCTTCGATTTCCCCGGTTTCGTGCCCGCGTATATCCGCCCGTTGTTCTGCGAAGGCAAGGGCCCGTTCCGCTGGGTCGCGCTGTCGGGCGATCCGGAAGACATCTACAAGACCGACGCCAAGCTGAAGGAACTGTTCCCGCATAACGCCGGCATGAACCGCTGGCTCGATATGGCGCGCGACCGCATTGCCTTCCAGGGTTTGCCGGCGCGGATTTGCTGGCTCGGGCTGGGTGAGCGTCACGTTGCCGGTCTCGCGTTCAACGAGATGGTGAAGAGCGGTGAGCTGAAGGCACCGATTGTCATCGGCCGGGATCATCTGGATACCGGTTCCGTCGCGAG
Organism: Caballeronia sp. M23-90; assembly: GCF_053574605.1. Taxonomy (NCBI): domain Bacteria; kingdom Pseudomonadati; phylum Pseudomonadota; class Betaproteobacteria; order Burkholderiales; family Burkholderiaceae; genus Caballeronia; species Caballeronia sp. M23-90. The sequence continues at coordinate 858 of NZ_JBSIPA010000540.1, forward strand.
CCCGAACCGCGAGACGGAAAGCATGAAGGACGGCACGGACGCCGTGTCCGACTGGCCGCTGCTCAATGCGCTCCTGAACACCGCTGGCGGCGCGACGTGGGTGAGCCTGCATCACGGCGGTGGCGTGGGCATGGGGTACTCGCAACATGCGGGCATGGTGATTGTCGCCGATGGCACCGAAGCCGCCCACAAGCGTCTCGCACGCGTGCTGGTGAACGACTGCGCGTCGGGCGTGATGCGTCATGGCGATGCCGGTTACGAGCAGGCCATCGAATGCGCGAAGAACTTCGGCCTCGACCTTCCATTCATCACGACCTGATATGTCTCTTGCCTTCAGCATCATTCGCGCGGCCGATCTGAAGGCCGTGCCGTGGAAAAACGGTGGCGGCGCGACACGTGAGATCGCGGCGTCGCCGAAGGGCGCCGCATTCGATGCGTTCGACTGGCGCGTGAGCGTTGCCGATGTATCGGAGGCGGGCGCGTTTTCGGTGTTCGACGGAATCGATCGTGTGCTGACGCTGATCGAGGGCGAGCAGATGGTGCTCATCGATTCCGAAGGGCCGGAGTATGTTCTCTCGCGCTGGGATTCGGTCGCGTTTGCGGGCGAAGCGTCGATCAGCGCGGAATTGCCGCACGGTCCCACGCGCGATTTCAACCTCATGTCAAGGCGCGATCGTGCGTCGGGGAACGTGACGGTTCGTCGTCTGGCTGAACAATTGGACGTGGCGCGCGGCAGCGTCGTGCTGTTCGCGGCGCTCGGCGCGTTTGCGGTGAACGGCGAGCGTTTGTCCCAGGGCGATGCAATGGTTTTCGATGCAAGCGAGAATGGCGTGTTGAGCATCGAACCGCTTTCGCAAGACGCGGTTCTGATCGACGCCCGTATCGTTTCAAAGGATCCCGGACATGGCCTCCAGTAACACTTTGCAAGTCTGGCGCAACGCAAGGCTTTCGCCGCGTGCCGATCCAGCAGAAGTCATAGAGAACGCGGCGATTGTCGTGCGCGATGGCCGCATTGAATGGTTCGGCGCGGAGGCTGAAATGCCGCCGGCCTACACCGATGCCGTACGCCACGACCTGCAGCAAAGAATCGTCACGCCGGGTCTGGTCGATTGCCACACGCACCTCGTCTACGCTGGAAACCGCGCGGAAGAATTCGCGATGCGGCTCGAAGGCGCGAGTTACGAAGACATCGCCAAACGCGGCGGCGGGATTGTCTCGACGGTGCGCAACACGCGGGCGGCAAGTGAAGACGAACTCTTCGCGCAATCGCTGCGACGCCTCGACGCCCTGCTCGCCGAAGGCGTGACGGCGCTGGAAATCAAGTCGGGCTACGGGCTGGATCTGGCGACCGAGCGCAAGATGCTGCGCGTCGCGCGGCGTCTGGCTGAGACCCGGCCGGTGACGATCTCGACCACGTTTCTCGGCGCGCATGCGTTGCCGCCGGAATACGCCGGTCGCGCCGATGACTACATCGCCTACGTTTGCAATGAGATGTTGCCGACGCTCGCGGCCGAAGGTCTCGTAGATGCCGTCGATGTCTTTTGCGAGCGCATTGCGTTCACGCTGGAACAGGCCGAGCGAGTGTTCAGCGCGGCATCGAAGCTGAACCTGCCGGTGAAAATGCACGCCGAGCAGTTGTCGCTGATGGGTGGCGCGGCGCTCGCGGCGAAGCATCATGCATTGTCCGCCGATCACCTCGAATTCCTCGATGAAGCCGGCGCCATCGCCATGCGCGAAGCCGGCACGGTGGCCGTGTTGCTGCCCGGCGCGTTCTACTTCATCCGCGAAAAGCAACTTCCGCCCATCGATCTGCTGCGCCGTCATGGTGTTCCGATCGCGCTCGCCACCGACAGCAATCCGGGTACATCGCCGAGCACATCGCTGCTCTTGATGCTCAACATGGGCTGCACGTTGTTCCGTTTATCGGTGGCCGAGGTGCTCGCGGGCGTCACGCGCCACGGCGCAAAAGCGCTCGGTCACGCCGATGTCACCGGCGAGATCAAGCTCGGCGCGAAGGCGGATTTCGTCGCATGGGATATTGAGACGCTCGCGGAACTGGCTTACTGGACCGGGCTGGAACGCTGCGCGCTGGTGGTGCGGCACGGCGCGGTCACTGTAGACAAACGGAAAATCGCATGACAAAAAACAGCCTGTTTGCCGAACACGCGCGCTTGCAGGACGGCTGGCGTCGCGATGTGCTGCTCGAATGGGACGATCACGGCTCGCTGATAGCCGTGACGCCGGACACGAAGCAAGCGGCCGGCGTGCAAAAAGCCAACGGCCCCGTGCTCGCCGGCATGCCGAATCTCCACTCGCACGCGTTCCAGCGCGCAATGGCCGGCCTCACCGAATATCGTGCGAACCCGACGGACAGTTTCTGGAGCTGGCGCGACCTGATGTACCGGTTTGCATCGCGGATCTCGCCGGAAAGTCTGGGCGATATCGCGCGCTGGCTTTACATCGAAATGCTGAAGGCGGGTTACACGTCGGTCTGCGAGTTCCACTATGTGCACAACACGCCCGACGGCGCGCCCTACGCGAGTCCCGCTGAAATGGCGGCGCGCGTGGTCAATGCGGCCGGACAAACCGGCATAGGCATGACCATGCTGCCCGTGCTTTATCAATACAGCGGTTTCGGCGCACGCGAGCCCACACCGGGCCAGGCGCGCTTCATCCACACGCCGGAATCCCTCCTTGATGCGCTCGTCTCGTTGCGTTCATCGCAAGCGGAAAACGGCAATCTCCGATACGGCGTCGCGCCGCACTCGCTGCGGGCGGTATCGAAAGAGACGTTGGGCCGCATGCTCGACGGCCTCGACCGCGAATTCCCCGGCGCGCCGGTGCATATCCATATTGCCGAGCAGACGGCCGAAGTCGATGCGTGCCTCGACGTCCTGAAAGCGCGTCCGGTGCAATGGCTGCTCGACAACTTCGACGTGAACGAACGCTGGTGCCTCGTGCACGCGACCCACGTCGACCAGGACGAAGTCCGCGCGATGGCCGCAAGCCGCGCCGTCGCCGGCTTGTGCCTGACCACAGAAGCCAATCTCGGCGACGGCATTTTCCCGGCGCACGCCTATCTCGCCGATAACGGCCGGTTCGGGCTTGGCTCGGACAGCCACATCGCGCTCGACTGGCGCTCGGAACTGCGCCTGCTCGAATACGGACAACGGCTTACGCGACGCGAGCGCAACGTGCTGGCATCGGAGAAACAAACGTACGTGGCCGATCGTCTTTTCGATGCCGCCACTGAAGGCGGCGCGTACGTTTGTTTCTCCGATGCCAGCACGTTGCGCTCGCGTCGCGTAAGCCGTA
>NZ_JBSIPA010000541.1:0-4162 GCF_053574605.1 Caballeronia sp. M23-90
CCTGGATACGCAAACTAACTTTCTGTTTCACCTGCGGCGAATGCGCGTCTATAGGATGGGTCACCCGGAAAGTTGCGCCTGCTGCGAATGGCCGGGCTGTTCCCATCCAAGTGTAAAGAAGGGCTTAGAGCCGCGTGATCGCGTCGGCGAGCGGGCGTTCATTGTCGGGGTCGTCCAGCACCACGCCGCATTCGGGCGTAATCACTTCCGCACCGCCCGACGTATGCACGGTGATCACCGGCAAGCCCGAGGCAAGCGCTTCGAGCATGACGAGGCTCATCGCTTCGTAACGCGACGGGAACACGAACGCATCGGCGCAACGCATCAGTGCAGGCATTTCGCGGATCATGCCCACGAAGTGCACGCGGTCAGCGATGCCGAGTTCTGCGGCCATTGCCGGATAGGGACTCTTGTCCGTGCCGGCCGCGACCGTCAGATGCACGCTCGGCGAGCAGGTCACCATGGCGCGAAGCACGGTATCGAGGTTCTTGCGGGCTGTGCGGATATCGCCCGCGAAAAGCAGCATGAACGGCGCTTCAGGAAGCTTGAAACGCGCACGCTGCGAGGTTTGCGACGGGTCCGGCGAAAACTCGACGTTGTCCACTCCGTTATGAATCACGCGGATCTTGTCACGCGGCATGCCGAGGTCCACCAGTTCGGCGGCGACTTTCTCCGATACCGGCACGAGCACGCCAGCACGCTTGAACGCCCAGCGTTCGCACCACGCGTTCAGGCGCGTGAACAGCACTTGATAAGCCCCATACGGACCGCCGCTCAGGCGAAACGGGTAATAGCCGCTCTTGAACCAGCCGGTGTGAACAAAGTGAATGGCGTTGACGTCGGCACGCGTCCACGCAATGAAGCCGTTGACCTGCACGACATCGAACTCAGCGCGGTGAGCACGAATCCAGGCCGCTGCGCGCAACGCGAAAGACTGGTATTTGAGCAAGCGCGTCGGCACGCGGCTTGGCGCAAGCCGAACGACGGTGATACGCGGATGACGGGACAAGGTTTCATCGACTGTCGTGCTCAGCAACGTGACGGAGTGGCCGGCCGCGAGTGCGGCCTGAACGACTTCGTAGTTGACGCGCCCTTGTCCGTCGTTCTTGCCGACGGTGTGGGTGACGATAAGCAGGTTCATGCGATCCTCGTTGAATACTGGAAGGTCGGCCTTGCGATCGGCCCGCTCGATAGTGGCGCTCATGGGACCAGCGGCGAAGGCAACGCAATGCTTTGTTGAGCAGCGGTTCCGGAAGGTGCCGGCGCTTCTGCAGTGGTGGCGGCGCGCTTTTGCGCTTTCATCTGCTGATCGGCACGAGTCTGCATTTCGAGCGCGTAACGCCTTCCGGCGACCGGCAACATCACCCCGATGAAAAAGAACACGCCGCCGCCGCCGACCAGTGTGTTGAGAAACACCATCATCGCGAGGATGCCGAATGCGGCGGCTGTACCCGCCACGGCAAAGCGGTCGTTCTTGCGGCTGAAACTCGTGACGAACGCGCGCAGCACCAGCATCACCACACCCGCGGCGTAGAGCAGCGTGCCCGGCCAGCCCAGCACGAATGGCACTTCCATCAGGCCACTGTCGAAGTCGACGCTGCCCGACGACGAACCATCGCCGGAAAGCTTCGACCCAAGACCCGTCATGCCGAGTCCCTGACCCGCGATGTTGGTAGTCATCTCCGAGAGGAAGTGCTTGTAGATCTCGGTTCGCGTCTGATAGCTGTCGTCCTGGTTGAGTTGCGTGACCGTCGAGAAGCGCGCCGTGGCCTTCTCGGTAATCTCGTCTACCATCAGCGCCGGCGAACAGAGCAGCACGATCACCGCAATTGCGCCGGCAAGGCGCAACCGGCTGCGGCCGTCGAGCATGATGAAAAGATAAATCAGCCCGATGGCGAGACCGCCGAGCACGCTGCGCGACATCGTACCGATCAACGCCGGAACCGCCAGCCCGCCCGCAAGCATCGCCATCTTGTTTCGCGCGGCGAGCGTCATCAGGAGACAGACCATCATCGCTATGGCGAACGGACCGGACGAATTCATCGTGCTCGAGACACGCATGGAATACGGCGCCGCGACGCCTTCGGAGACCATCCCCGAGTTTTGCAGCCAGAATGCGTCCCATGGTGGCGGACTGACGTACTGGAACACGCCATACGCCGCGATCACCAATCCGCCGAAGACAAAGGTCTTCAGCAGGACGCGGTGATATTCGGGGTAATGCCGCCACGTGATGAGCACATGAAAACCGATGAGCACCGGAAACAGCCACGAGATCAGCATGTATGACGCCGCTGCAATGCCCGCCCCCACCATGCCGATGAAATAACCGTATAGCGTGGCGAGCACGATCAGCGTAAGGGGAATGGCGCGCCGTTGCATCAGCACTCGAAAGTGGGTCAGCAGGTTCATGCCGCAGATTGACGCGGCCATTACCGGTGCCAGCATGATCAGGCTGCGTTCGCTGAATGCGCCGTTGAAGAAATCGGCGAAGCGTCGCACTTCCGGCGTGAGGAAAAACAGCCAAAGCACGAATGACAGGTAGTGTGCGGGCGAACGCCTGAAGAGCAACGCGGCAACCACGAGCGCCCCGGCGGGGAAGATGAATTCGACGAGGCGGCCCTGATGCAGTACGAGCAGCAATATCGTGATTGCTGCAAATCCGATCGGGGCGATCATCAGACGGCGACGGCGGCCCGCTTCGGCGCGCTTTTTTGCCTTGGGCGAACTGGCGGCGTTCATAGCGCGTGCGTCCTCGACGGACGCGGAGTCGTTCGCGGCCATCTTTTCGCGCTGCGCCATCCAGGGCGTTTTCCATGTCTCGACGCGTCCATCCTGCGACTCGTCTCGAACATTCGTGATCGAAACACTCGACATCGTGCAATCCTGAAAAGTAGAGGTCGGCTCAGTGAAGCGTGCAATGCACGCAGCTGCGCGTCCTCTGTGTCATTTGGAAACGTCCAATGCCGACGCTGGGCACCTGCTTGATCAAACTTGCTGCTACGGCTTCAAAACGTTTCGACGGTATCGATGCAACCCGCCGTCCTCGCGAGGCCCAGGTTCAGACGGCTTTTACGTACCAGGCTGATCGTGCGGATTCCACGTTCGTCGAAAGGCCCATCGTTCTTGCGAAAACCGAATGCTTCATAAAACCCGCGCAAACTCACCGGCGCAAGTAACCGGATGCTGCGTCCGGGCCAGCGTTCGCCCGCCGCTGCAATCACCCGCTCGATCAGCACGTGCGCCGTGCCATCGCAGCGCCGCTGCGGACTTGTCAGGATCTTGTCCACCACGACTTCCGCCGCTCCCGTCCCGCCCTCATGCAAGCGCGCGTAAGCGATGACGGGCATTGAACGGGAAATGTCTTCCGCCGCGAATACATGAACCGATGTCTCGTCGCGCCCATCCGGATCCAGATGCACGCAGGACTGTTCGACAACGAACACAGCGCTTCTCGCGCGGAGGATCAAATACAGTTCCCGCGCGGTGATCTGTTCGAAGTCGAGGGCTTTCCAGTTCATGTCCGGGTCCGGTCGTGAGAACACCGGCAGCACCGGCTTGTTCCATGTTCATACGATACGTCGCCAACCGCGCAGCTTCCGTGCGCCATCGCACCGACGCCACCCCTTGTCAATTCGTTAAATACGGTCATCGGAGAGCAATCCGGCATTGAGGAACGGCAGCGAGAAAAAGCCCGGCATCCAGACACTTGGAATGACCGATCAGGCTTCACAACAAGCGAGCCGTTATGGATTGCGAGACCAACCCGGTCCGTGAACGCGACAAGCCAGTACGAGTGGCCGCGTCCGGTTTTTAGGTGACACACCTTTAGTGACGCTTCTTTGGGGGCTATTAAATGAAATCCGCACTGCGCCGCATCCTTACCGAATCCGCCCGGCTCGACGTTCCGGCCGAATCACTTGCTGATGACGCCGATCTTTACGCCGCGGGACTGTCGTCGCTCGCAACCGTTCATCTGATGCTCGCCGTGGAAGACGAGTTCAACATCGAGATTCCTGACCGCATGCTCACGCGCCGCCTGTTTTCGTCCATCGACGCGCTCGCTGCAGCGGTTACCGAATTGCAACAGGCACAGGCGGCCGCATGAACGCCCCGGTGCAGGCCGCTGTTTTGACAGCGAACGCCGACCGGGCTGCAGTCA
>NZ_JBSIPA010000542.1:0-4157 GCF_053574605.1 Caballeronia sp. M23-90
TGACGCGTGGTTGCCCCGCGATGCGCTCGCGGGCTTGCCCGGGCACGTCGCGACACTTTTCGCGGCAATGCTCGATACATTGCGGCCGCGGTTTGGCGTTATCGAAAGCACCGATGTCATGACGCCTTCCACCGATGCGCTTTATTGGGCTTTCCGCTACATACAGGGATTCCAGGCATGGCAAAGCCACGGCGCGGCGATCGAGAAGCATGACTTCCAGCTTGGGCCAGGCGTGCGCGAACGTTTTTTCTGGTCGAAGACTGTCACGAGCGGTCAGAACGGCCAAAGCGAGAATATCCGCGCGCAGTTTCGCACCGGCCTTTTGAAGTTGCTGGAAGGCGGCCGCGTCATTCTCATGCCCACGATGCCAGACGTCGCGCCATTGCTTTCTGAAAGCGATGAAGCACTCGATGATTATCGAAACCAGTCGATCAGGATGTTATGCATTTCGGGGCTAAGCGGATGTCCGCAGATCACTGTTCCGTTAATGCAGATGGACGGCGTGCCGCTGGGATTTTCCATAATCGGCGCGCCCGGAAGCGATAAGGGTCTGATGGAATTGGCCCGCAAGCTGATGGTGTAGTTGCAATCGAAAATCGAAACAGACCGGCTATCGATCTCTACTCGTAAAGGGTTACGCAACCCTTTACTCCGCGCTGTCATTCCAGTCCCTGTGGGGATTGGGATTCCTCTCCAAACCTTTTGATTTCAGATTTCGCAGATCGACGATGGCAGCCTCCCGCATGCCAGGCGCGATCCTGTTTCGTCCGGAAAACTCAAACCGTATTCCCTTCGATGGTTCAGGTTATAAACAACTACTGAAACTCCATTACTAATAATTATTATATTAGGGGGTTTTTCCTGTGAAAAACGACCCGGAAAACGATGCATCGGTCACTTTTATCGGAGCAGGGGTTTCCGCTAAATTCGCAGGTAAATATCGGCCAAAAATTGTTACATAATTGGGCATTATTTACCCGCAGCAGTCAAAGTGACCGGCAAATATTAGACCTTTCATTTTAATTCATCAGATCAATAGTCCATTCTCATGAGGAAATATTTTTGCGATGAAGTGGCTCGTTAGAAGATTTGCCCTTTTTCGGCGAAAAGATATTAATTCATTTGAGGCCTGCCGCACATTCCGGGTAGGATTTGCGCCTGCCTTTGAGGGAAAAGGTAGAGTTTGCCGGGTCAGATCGCAACACCGGCATCCCGAGCGAAACGTTTGCCGAAGCGTGCATGGGTCTAGACAAGCGCATCTGTTAGCGCCCCGCGGCGCGCAGTGATTTCGTGTGCATGATGGCGCAGCACCGGGCCACGGCATTCGATTCGTACTCCATACCGAATCGAACACGGGACGGCCTTCCAGAATCTGAAGCATGAAGTCAGGCATTAAACTTTTTTAGGTCTACGAACAATTCCAGCAATATCAGTGTGCAGCTTTCACAGTGCTTCGTGTTTCCAAACTGAAATTACCAACTTCTTTTTGTCGGGCCTTTTCTCGACATTGGACACAACTCGCCATGTTAAAAAGACGTCAATTTCTAGGTTGCCTCACGGCTTTGAGCGGCAGCTACATCTTGACCGCCTGCGGCGGTTCGAGCGACAGCAGCAACGCAACAGGCGCAACCGTCAACAGCGCATCGAGTGGTAAGGCAGTCGTCAACGCAGCAGTCAGCAATGCTTCACCCGACGCAACGATGATCCCGCCGGCTTCGTCGCTTATCGACAAGCAAGGCAGGGTCTGGACCGTGTCCGGCGGCGTAGTTTACAGAGACGGTACGGTTGTTGGCAACAACTACAACGTAGCCTTGCTCATGTGGTACGGCGGCATGATGTGGCATACGAACACATCGGGCCAGTGTTATGTCTGGACCGATGCAGCCGGATGGCTGCAGGCCAGCGACCCGCGCCATGCAAGCGCGGCGACGCCGGGCAACTTCTATGGCATCAACGGCCATTGGGACGACCCCTATACCCCGGCTCAGATCGTCTCCATCTTGAAGGGTCTGGGTTGTTCGACCTTCCGCGTGGGCTGCAGCGATGATCTCACGCAACTTGCAGCAGTGACAAAACTGGCCGCGGCGTTCCAGGCCGCGGGCATGACGCTGTTCGTGCTGATCAACCAGGGCATGACCGACGCCTACGGCAATGTTTTCAGCAGCGAAAGTGCCGCCTATAGCCAAGGACATTGGATTGCTTCCACCGTAGCGGCCGCGCTCCAGCCGTATGGCGTGACCATGTACGAGTGCGGCAACGAATTGACGCGCCAGGTCTCCACCATCCTGGATTTCACGCAAGCGGGCACCAAGGCCGTCGACTTCAACAATACGAACTGGCCGGCCATGCGCGGTGTGATGCGCGGCATGATCGACGGTGTTAAATCGGTTCAGTCGAGCGCCAAGTGCGGCATCAACTTCTGCGTAGCGGACTATGGCGCAGCCGACGCGTTGTGGGAAGGCATGCAGCCCGACGGCACCCGTGGGTATCCGCTGGTACGCTGGGACATCACGACGTGGCACAACTACGAAGTGTATGGCGACATCTTCAATATCGGTTCCGACGGCGCAGGTCCTGGCTTCGATCTGCCCACATACTGCAAGGCTCGCTACAACGTGCCTTTCATGATCACCGAGTGGAACACGGGTCCTGAGCAAACGGCGGCGTATCGCTCGAACTACATCACGACTCAACTGGGCAATTTCTATAACGCGAGAAAGACGCACAACATCCAGTCGGCGATGTATTACACGCTCGACAGCGGCAACGATACGTTCGGCCTGGTGATGAATGGCACACACTTGACCCCGTACTCCGCATTCGAGAGCTTCGCGGCATCGAACCCGGATACCTGAGCCGATTAGCGAATTAGCGCATTGTCCTGGCCGGGCACATTCATCATGTGTCCGGCCTTTTTGGCGTCTCTTACAAGCAGGCGGTTATCATGGTTGAATTGCGTCGCTTAAACGAACCGTTGCATCATATGAGGAATACACGCAAGACCTTGATTATCACGGTGCTGCTCGCTGAGCTCGCCGTGGGCGCTTATCTCGTGTTCCACAAGGGCGACGAGGCGGGCCCCGAGACGCATGCCACGCAGGACGGCTCGCAGCAGGAAGAGGAGTCGGACCCCGCGTACAGCGACACGCATGTGACCGCTGGAAGCATTGCCGGAGCAGTGACGGCGGCTAGTGGCGCTGACAGCATCGCCATCGCGCCCAGGCAGTCCGCCATCGATAATGCCGTGGCACCGGTACCGGCTCCGCCGCCAGTGGAAAACACCGTGCAAGCGCCGCAACCGGCTGTGAAGCCAGCCCCTGAACCCGCGCCAGCACAAGACGCGGCCATCACCCGCGACGATTCGACTTCGCCCAGGCGTGCTGCACCGGTCGCGCGGAGCGATACAACCCGTGAATTTGCACGTAGCCGCAATCCGAAATCTCCGGTTACATCGGCTATGACGGATCAGCTTGTCAGGGAATCAGCGCAGCTCGATCCGTCGTTACCTCCGCCGAACCCTGTAGTGACGGCGCCCGCGCCGGTCGTTCGCGCCGATCCGTCGCACCGCTCGAACCCCGTCGCCGCCGCAATGACGGACAGTCTGATACGGGACTCGGCACGGCTCGATCCTTCACTGCCGCCGCCGAAACCTCCTGGCACGCAGTAATCGTGTATCGAATCAGGTTCAGACTTTGAAGTAACTCGCCTTGTCGATATCGACCATAAGGCCAGGTTGCGTCGGCTCCCAACCAAGCAGCTTGCGCGTCCGTTCGCTCGAAGCGGGAGCGTCCATGCCGGCGAACATCGCGAACCAGGTGAAATGGCTCGCAGCCTCCTCCGAAGTCTTGCTAAGGACAGGCAGGTCCAGACGCCGGCCGATCACGCCGGCAATATCCTTGAAGGGCACGCCTTCTTCCGCGACCGCGTGGTAACGCGTACCGGCCACACCATGCTCGAGCGCCAGCCGATAAACCCGCGCGGCATCCAGCCGATGCACCGCCGGCCAGCGATTCATACCCTCGTTCACATAGACCGATGCACCGTTCTCCCGGGCGATGCCCGCGAGTATCGGCACGAAACCGTGGTCGCCATCGCCATGAACCGAAGGCGGAAGGCGCACGATCGACGCGCACACCCCGCGCGCCATGAGTGCGTCA
>NZ_JBSIPA010000543.1:0-4143 GCF_053574605.1 Caballeronia sp. M23-90
TCAACAAGGCGCTGTTTTCGGGCGCGGCCGGCGAACAGCTCGTGGCGGCGCTGCCGGCATCGCTCAAAGCGCATGCATCGGTGCGCAAGAACCAGGACCTTCCATTCGATGCCGTCCTCTTCGAAGGCGACAGCGACGAATTGATGGCGCTGGTGAAGGACGTTGCGAAACGCCCGGGACCGATTGTCTCGGTGCAAGGGGTATCGGCGGGAGCGTTTGCCGATGAAGCCCACGACGGCGAGCAGGAATACGCGCTCGAACGGTTGCTGACGGAACGCTCGGTGAGCGTGAACACGGCGGCCGCGGGCGGCAATGCGAATTTGATGACGATCGGCTGAACACAATTCAGAGCGGCGGATCGGCTCAAACAAACGGCAGCGGGCACGGCGAACCCGGCACGCGCTGCCACTCACATGGGAATCAGGAGAGTTTATGGATTACACGATGAAGAAGCTGGCAGCAGCAATGTTGGTCACGGGTTTGTCGGTTGCTGCAACGGCTCAGGCGCAAACGGCTGAAGAAGTAAAGGTGGGTTTCGCTGGTCCGATGACCGGCGCGCAGGCGCACTATGGCAAGGATTTCCAGAACGGCATCGTGCTCGCGGTTGAAGATTTCAACGCAACTAAGCCTGTGATTGGCGGCAAGCCGGTCCTCATCGTGCTCGATTCCGCCGATGACCAGGCCGACCCGCGCACCGGCACGACCGTCGCGCAAAAGCTGGTGGACGACAACATCAAGGGCATGCTCGGTCACTTCAACTCGGGCACGACCATCCCCGCTTCGCGCATCTACGCGAACGCCGGCATTCCTGAAATCGCGATGGCAACGGCGCCGGAATACACCACGCAAGGCTACAAGACCACGTTCCGCATGATGACGTCCGACACGCAGCAAGGTTCGGTCGCCGGCGAGTTCGCGGTGAAGACGCTGAAGATGAAGAAGATCGCGATTGTCGATGACCGCACGGCCTACGGCCAGGGTCTCGCCGATCAATTCGAAAAGGCTGCGAAAGCTGCGGGCGCGACGATCGTGGATCGTGAATACGGCAACGACAAAGCCGTCGACTTCAAGGCCATCCTGACCAAGATCAAGTCGATGAACCCGGACCTCGTGTATTACGGCGGCGCCGATTCGCAAGCGGGCCCGATGGTCAAGCAGATGAAGACGCTCGGCCTGCGCGCGCCGTTGATGGCAGGCGAAATGGTCAAGACGGACACGTTCCTGAAGATCGCCGGCGATGCAGCAGACGGCACGGTGGCGTCGCTGGCCGGCTTGCCGCTCGACGAAATGCCGGGTGGCGCAGCGTACGTTGCGAAGTACAAGAAGCGCTTCAACGAGGACGTGCAAACTTACTCGCCGTACGCGTACGACGGTGCAATGGCCATGTTCACGGCAATGAAGACGGCGAACTCGACCGATCCGGCAAAGTACCTGCCGATGCTCGCCAAGACCGACATGCCTGGCGTGACGTCGAAGCAACTCGCGTATGACGCGAAGGGCGATTTGAAGAACGGCGGCATCACGCTGTACAAGGTCGTCGGCGGCAAGTGGACGACGCTGCAAAGCGTGGGCGGGAAGTAAGGTTTAATTGCTTTTGCTTTGAGAAAACCCCCGCATGCGTTCTGCGCTGCGGGGTTTTTTAATGCCTAGGCGTTGAAGTCCTCTTCCCAATACTCATTGTCGCGACGTGCGTCGCTGCCACGCGCCTCCTCAGTTTTCCTGAGTTCCACGCGACGAATCTTCCCCGAGATGGTCTTCGGCAATTCATAAAATTCGATGCGTCGGATCCGCTTGTACGCCGCGAGTTTTTGCGCGGCGAACTTCAGGATCTCACCGGCGGTTTCCTTCGTCGGTTCATAACCGGCGCGCAACGCGACGAACGCCTTCGGCACCGATAACCGCAGCGGATCAGGACTCGGCACGACGGCCGCTTCGCCGACCGCCGGATGTTCGATCAGCACGCTCTCCAGTTCGAACGGACTGATGCGGTAGTCGGCGGCTTTGAAGACATCGTCGGCGCGGCCCACGTAGGTGAAGTAACCATCGGCATCGATCGATGCGACATCGCCCGTCCGGTAATGGCCGCCGCGCATCGCGTCTTGCGTCTTCGATGCATCGTCCACATAGCCGTCCATCAGGCCCAGCGGTTTCGGGTCGAGGATCAGCGCGAGTTCGCCTTCCTGCGCGGGGTTGTCGTCGTGATCGAGCAACGTGATCCTGTAACCCGGCAAGGGACGTCCCATCGACCCGGCTTTCATAGGCTGGCCCGGCGAGTTCGCAATTTGCGCCGTGGTTTCGGTCTGGCCGAAGCCATCGCGTAACGTGAGGTTCCAGGCCTTCCTGACGCGCTCGATGATCTCCGGATTCAGCGGTTCGCCCGCGCCCACGACCTCGCGCAGATGCACCTTGTACGCCGATAAATCCTCCTGGATCATCATGCGCCAGACGGTTGGCGGAGCGCAGAGTGTCGTGACCTGATGCTTGACCAGTGCTTCGAGCGTGGACTTGGCGCTAAAGCGCGGCGTGTTGTGGATGAACACCGTCGCGCCCGCGTTCCACGGCGCAAACACGCAACTCCACGCGTGTTTCGCCCAGCCTGGCGAGCTGATGTTGAGATGGACATCGCCGGGTTTCAGGCCGATCCAGTACATGGTCGATAAATGCCCGACCGGATAACTTTGATGACTATGCAGAACGAGTTTCGGCCGGCTCGTCGTGCCGCTCGTGAAATAAAGCAGTAACGGATCGGTAGCGAGCGTGCGGCCTTCGGGTTCGAACGATGGACTTTCGTTGAAGGCATCGGCAAAATTCAGCCAGCCTTCGGGCAACGCCGCGCTCGATGGAATGGCCACCGCGATGCGGGTTTTGGTTTTATCGATGGCATCGAATTTTGCAGTCTCGTTCGACGCCACGATCACATGCTTCACTTCGCCGCGCGTCATGCGATCGGCTATGTCGGCCGGCGTCAGCAACATGGTGGCGGGAATGGTAACGGCGCCGAGCTTCATTGCGGCGAGCATGGTTTCCCAGAGCGCCGGCTGGTTCGGCAGCATCAGCAAGATGCGGTCGCCGCGCTGCACGCCTTGCTGCCTCAGCCAGTTCGCAAGCTGATTAGATCTCGCCGATAACTCCGCGTACGACAGCTTGATCTCGTCGCCGTTGTCCTCCACGACCCAAAGCGCCGGGTTCATGTTGCTGCGCGCGTATTCATCGAACCAGTCGAGCGCCCAGTTGAACTCGGTCAGCTCCGGCCACGCGAAATCCCTGTACGCGGTTGCGTAGTCGTCGCGATGACGCAGCAGAAAGTCTCGTGCCTGCAAAAATCCTTGCGATGCCATGGTCTTGCGTCTCCTTCGGTTTTGTCTGGTTTTTTACTTCTGCCGCAATTTTTCGCCCTGCTCGCGGATTTGATCGAGCGTTGCGGCCGGCGTACTCGCATCTTGCGGAATCCTGATTTCTATCACCGAGGGCAAACCGGTTTTCAAAGCACGCTCGAACGCCGGCATGAATTGCGCCGTGGTCTCGACAAGTTCGCCATGTGCGCCGAACGCACGGGCGTAGGCTACGAAGTCGGGATTCGTGAGCGCGGTTCCATGCACACGATTCGGATAATGGCGTTCCTGATGCATGCGGATCGTGCCGTATTGCTGGTTATTCACGACCACGAAAATCACCGCGAGCCGGTATTGCATCGCCGTCGCCAGTTCCTGGCTCGACATCATGAAACAGCCGTCGCCAGCGAAGGCCACGACCACGCGGTCCGGATACAACGACTTCGCTGCGATCGCCGCCGGAACGCCGTAGCCCATCGCGCCGCTGGTCGGTGCAACCTGCGACCTGAAATGGCGATATGCGTAATGCCGGTGCAACCATGTTGCGTAATTGCCCGCGCCGTTAGTCATGATCGAATTGGCGGGAAGACGAACGCTCAGTTGCTCCATGATCTCGCCGAGCTGGACATCGCCGAGCATGGGGCGCGGTTTGCGCCACGCGAGATACGCCGCATGCGCTTCTTCCGTTTATTGCTATCGAAAACGAGGATTTCTTTTTCGTAGGTCCTTGCGTTTATCCAAATGTGAAATGACCGTCGCCCAACCAATGAATGCCAAATAACCGATCAGCAGCGGGAGCAACATCACATAA
>NZ_JBSIPA010000544.1:0-4142 GCF_053574605.1 Caballeronia sp. M23-90
GCGGCGCAAACCGTTCGCCGAATTCCACGCCCCAGTAATAGAGGTCGTTGAAGATGTCGCCGGTTTTGCCTTGCGCGTAGCTGGTGCCGCCATTGGCGAGCTGGGCCCGCATGTTGTAGGTCGCCGTACCCGCGCCTTCGCCCGCGTATTCCTTGTTCATGTTGCTGTTCGTGAAGTAATCACCCCACGCGTCTTTCGGATGAATGCGGGGAACCCAGTGATTCCAGTCGGGCAGTTGGAAGCCAATCGGAATTTCGCGGATATTGATATGCCCCTTCGTCGATATCGCTGCTTTATTGACGCCGCTCGGGAAAATCGCGGCAAGCGTATCCAGATCATTTTCCGATACCGCGTCAATACCAGCGCCACATGTCCAGTCGCTTACCGGCGCACTATCCAGACCCGGACCCGGCTGATACGGCGGATTCCATGGACGGCACTTCGGACCCGGCGTGGGATATTGGCTGGCGAGGCTTCTGATATAGCTGGCGATCTGCAAGCCCTGGTTTGCGCTCAGGCCGTGATACTGGCTTCGAATGACAATCGAGTTATTCGAGTAGTTGAACTTGAACAGGTCGCTTCCGCTCGCGCTGTGGCAGTCCATGCAATGCGCCTTGATCTGCTGCCCGGCATTGATGGGTGAATCGGTCAAGGCAGCGTTTTTCCACAGGGCCGCGCCCGCGCTGATATCTGCAATGCCTGGAAGCGGTGCGGTCCACTGGGTTGGATCGTCCTGTGCGAAGTTGCTGTCGGCTATCAGTGCATTGCCTGACCCATCGAGCAAATTGAACGACAGCACCCGATACCCCGAGCTCACGCCATCAGTGGTATTGAACCGGAAGTTGATGACGTTACTGCCGTTGATCGCACCCGTTATGGGGACGTTCAGGCTGATCGTGTCGTAACCGCCGCCAATACCGCCGTACGATTTTGCGTTCCCGAGCACTGTAACGTTTGCGTTCGCGAGGTCGATCCAGTTGCCGCTATTGACTTGAACTGAACCCTTGGCATCGTACGAAAGATTGTTCACGCGCATGGTCAGGGTCTTCGCCAACGCCCCGGCGGGAATGGACAAGGTGGCCGCAATGATCTTTCCGCTGCCCGCGCTCATGACTTCCAGCGGCATGATCACGGCGCCGGACGAGGTGGTGCCGGCATTGGAAGGCGGCTCTGCCGGAACTATTGGCGGCGGCGAACTGCTGACGATTGTCGAGCTACTCGCGGGAGAAGATGCACCAGCCGATGTGCTCGGCGGCACCACTGAACCACCGCCAGCCGACGCAGACGCCGAAGCCGCCGACGCTCCTGCAGCACTGCTGCCAGACCCCGAAGAATTGCTGAGACTTGCGCCGGCCGTTGAATCGGAACCGCCGCCACCGCCACATGCGCTGACACTAAAAATCACACCACTGACAATGGAAACTAACAGTACCCTGTCGATTTTTATCATTATTAATATGTTGCGGAACGATGAAAATCCTCCGCAAAAATGTAGCGGAGCCCGGTGTTTTCAAATTAAACTTTTTCCGCGAATATTCAGCACTTGCATGCAACGCTGTCTTCGACAACAAACTAATCTCAACGCGCAATTCTTCATACCAATAAGCAATTCGATGTTCGAGGTTTTTACGTGTCCAAAACCAAGTCGGCTACGCTTTGACGCTTTAGCAGTCCCTGCTCTCTGTCGTATATAAACTAAAACTTTGACTGAGCCTTCAATCCATGCCGGGAAAGGCAAGTGCCCGACTTTGCATGGCGCGGCCGGCCGGCTAATTGATATCGCACAAGATGCAATATCGTTAATCGAGTCGTTGTAATCTTCTCAAACCATGCAAACACCGAACCGCAAATCTAAGGGTGGGCACTTTCAATGCGAGGACATACGCGCAAGATCCGGAGCAATCAAGGACGTGCAGTCCTTCATTGTCCTTCTGGAAACTTTAATGCTGGTTTGAGACGAGCTAAGTGATTTCGATTACTTGTTATCGGCAGTCGCTGCAGGAAGTTTAATAGTAAAAAAAATCTTCATGTCAATCTGCGATAGCGGCGACGCGACCAAGCTCGCCGGAGCGCCGGTATATTGGTGCGCAGATCATTGCGTGCATCGATAACCGGTCATGACGCAATGATCAAGAACTGGCTCCCGGCGCCGACGCCGCCATGCCGCCGCCGGGAGCAGGCGTCGCAACACCAGAATCGCCGCTCTTTGAACATGCCACGCAGGCAATCGCCACTATTGCGGCCCCGATCCCTTTGATCCATTTAGCCGACCTGATTTATCTCCGGTTGGTGTAAAGCCTTTGTACTGCAGCCGAAAGACAGCAATGCGCAATCCGGGTTCGATCTTTGCGAAGCTTGTATTGAACACGGACCGAAAAACTGGAGACATATCTTGGGACACTTTCGCAAAACGGCTTGCATGCTGACGCTCGCCGTCTGCTTCGCAGACGGCGCATTCGCGCAAGGAACGAGCACCGGCGGCGCGCCGCCTGCCACACATTCCAGCAGCAGCGATTCTGGCGGCGGCCAGTCTGCGAGCATCAAAGGCGGCGCGGGCACTGCGGGGGAATACGGCACGGACCCCGCAACGTTGAAAAAGGAAGAAACGGCGCGGCAGCAGAAGTCGAAGGATAAAGCGTCGGCATCGAAGTAAATGAGATCCAGGCGACGCCACGCACCGTTGGAAAAGGCCTTCGCTGGACAGGGTTATCGAGAATGATTATTATTAACCATCCCGAGTACGCAGGCGTCCGGTCAACGAAAAGGGTGCAGAACAGGAGCCCCTTTCATGCACCAGCCACACGTTGCCTCCACCGCCCACGAAGTCACAATATCCCGTGACGCCAGCCTCCCTGCGTGGGAATACGCGATGCGGGCCGCCGTCGCCGCGTCATATGCCGCGCAACCGCTTGCGGCGTTAGACGGTTACGAACGGGCGCTCCAGATCGCGCGTCGCCTGATTGAACGGCTCCCCGAGGGACGCGCAAGCGACTGCGTCGCCGCGCTCGTGGTCTCCCATCACAATCTGGCCGACCTCGAACTCGAACGCGGTGGCACCGACCGCGCCGTCGCGCATCTTTGCGACGCGCACGAAGCGCTGCTTGAACTTTTCCTCGATACCACCCGCGACCCGTCACTACAGCAAGCCGCATTGCGTCATAGCGGCGAGACGCATGTGACGTTGCTGAGCTACATCGCTACACATGGTCCTCATCCGCTCATCGCGCGAACGCTCGAACTGGGCGAACGCGCGCTGAGCGCCGGCGACCCTCTTCCGCATTGATGTCTTGATGCACTGACTCCAAAAGGAACCCACGATGCCCTATACCCTTCCCGCCTTGCCCTATGCGTTCGATGCACTCGAACCACATATCGATGCCCGCACGATGGAAGTCCATCACACGAAGCATCACCAGACCTACGTGAACAATCTGAACGCCGCGCTGAAGGACACGGAGTACGCGGATCTGCCAATCGAAAAGCTCGTCGCGCAAGTTGCGTCACTACCCGAGGCGTTGCAGGCGCCCGTGCGCAACAACGGCGGCGGCCACGCCAATCACAGCTTGTTCTGGACGGTCATGTCGCCCGAAGGAGGCGGCATGCCTGACGGCGAACTGGGTCAGGCGATCACCGCAGACCTGGGTGGCTTCGATGCCTTCAAGGAAGCCTTCACGAAGGCAGCCCTGACGCGTTTCGGCAGCGGCTGGGGGTGGCTCTCCGTCAATAAACAAGGCAAGCTCGTAGTCGAAAGTTCAGCGAACCAGGACAACCCGTTGATGACGACATTGCTGTCAGGCAACACGCCGATCCTCGGTCTGGACGTATGGGAACATGCCTACTACCTGAAGTATGAGAACCGTCGTCCGGAATACATCGCCGCGTTCTACAACGTGATCAACTGGCCGGAAGTTGCGCGCCGTTACGCCGACGCGCGCGCGTGACATCACCGACGCAAGTACTTCGAAGGTCCGTTCAGAAGCGTTCCGGACGGGCCTTTTGATCAAACGTCAATCACACGTCCACGACTTTCCGCACCTGCTGATGATCTTCACCGGTCTTGCGTTTGCGTACATCCTGCTCGCGGTATACGGCCGGTATTTGCGGCAGATGCTCGGCTTCCGGTGGCGTCAATGGCTGACACA
>NZ_JBSIPA010000545.1:0-4136 GCF_053574605.1 Caballeronia sp. M23-90
TGCACCGCTGGCGCCGCTGGCACCCCCCGCACTGGCAGACGTGGAAGGACTGCCGCCTGAACCGCCGCCACATGAACCGAGGCATGCCGCGATCAGCAATCCTGCACAACTCTCGAACAGACGACGCTGACAGACTGCGTAAACAGCGAATTTGGAGTGCAGAGATTTCACGGCGGTTCTCCCGTGGCAGATGGACACCACAGCACGTGATACCCGCATCGTTCTCGCACGAGTTACTCGTTTCTGATCAGCATGACGAAGCGGCGTGTGGTGTCCCCAATCAGCAAGAAAAGCGCCCGACCAGGCGATGATTCTGCCTGCTTAAAAAGGGTTTAGCTCGCCGGTGCGAACGAGGTTTTCAAATCGCGAATATCTGATGAATGACCCGTTGAAGATGCTCGGGAGCAGAGAGAACCGTATGATGAAAAACGAGGTCCAAGCCGGGCTTGGGCGCGACCCATGACCTCATTGCAAACCGGCAACCACGGCGTCGGCAAAGCGCTTCAAATAAACAGGCGAAGCGTCGGTGATTGCCCAGAACACCATCCCGTTCTGCCGCCACTTGATCAGTGAATACCCTTCACTCGTCTCGGTGGTCATGGCTGCAGGCACCGCTGCATGACCTGCGGTATCAGGGAAAACATAGAGATCGATAGGGTGTTTGAGGTAGTGATAAATCATGACAGCCACCGGCCGATGGTCCACATAGTCAAGTCTTCCACCAACCAATGGAAATCCTTGCGCTTGTGGGTCGACCACAGGAGGTGCGTAATCAATGCGCCCGTTGAACCACGGCTTCACCGTATGCTGGTCGCTTGAAAGCACATCCATGGTCCGCGCTGACATCAGCGCCCGCACGTGGCTCGCAACAATCTCCTGTTCGATCCCGTTCGTTCCACCGGGACGTTGAAAGAACATCATCGAGAAGAACACCAGCGCGCATGCGCAGATCCCGGCGATACCGCCGCCGGCAAACAGCAAGCCTGCAGAGCGCATCGGCCAGTTCAACGAGAACCACCGCTTCTTTTCGTGTTGTTCGTTGAGCCGCGCGCGCACCTGAGCGTGCAGCGACGAAGGCGCGCGTTCGTACAGCGATCCATCGCGCAGCTTCTCGGCGAGTGACACGTTGTTTTCAGTTTCCACGCTTGGACTCCTCGGCGCCGGCAGGCGGTGTTTTCACCAGACGAATGGCAGGGTGTTCCGGATTGCCTTGCGCTATGCGCACTGCACTGCACAACAGTCGCCGCGCGCGCGAGAGCCGCGACATGACCGTGCCAATAGGAATGCCCGCAACCTGCGCCACGTCCTTGTAACTCATGTCCTCCAGTTCACGCAGCACGATCACCTCACGAAATTCCACCGGCAACATGGCAAGCGCGCGATGCACGAGATCCGTCTCGTCCTGTCGCACCGCCATCTTCTCGGGGTCGTCGCCGCTTTCGTCGGACCAACCGGGAAGCTGTTCATCGACTTGCAGCGAGTCGTCGTAGGGCGTGGAGTCCGCCTGATGATGATGCTTGCGCCACTCCGTGAACCACGTATTACGCACGATCGCGAGCAGCCATGCGCGCGGGTTGTCACCGGTATAGCCATCGAAGAAACGGAAAGCCCGCAGGAAAGCTTCCTGCACGACGTCGTCAGCTTCGGTCGCGCTGCCGCTCAACCAGCGGGCGAGGTTATACGCCGCGTCCAGATGCGGCAGCATCACCTGATCGAAGCGATTCGGCGGGGACTTCCCCATCGGTGTTCTCCTGACTACTCCAGCTGCGAAAGGACGCAAGCACTCAATCTAACTTACCGGCGCTGGCATCGACTTATTCCCCGTTACGCGAGTTTGCGGAAAAAATAAACCTGGAATAAGGCAGGGCGTATTGCAGTTCGATGAGCATGGGGCAATCAAACCCATTTCCAACACTACAAGGAACCCGTCATGCCTGACATCACGAAAGATACAGCGGAGCCCAAAACACTCGGCGAACATGGCGCCAAAAGGCGCACCGCGCTGAGCTGCATGGCGTGGGCCGGCGCCGGCATGCTATGGACGCTCAGCGGTGGCGTCCCCGGCTCGAGGCTTTTGGGCGGCACGGCGCAAGCAGCCCAGGTCGACCGTCACGCGTTCAGCTTCGTGCAGGTCAGCGACAGTCACATAGGCTTCAGCAAGGACCCGAATCTCGATCCGGCGAGCACGCTTAAGGAAGCCGTCGACACGATCCGCGCGTCGAACCAGAAACCTGCATTCATGATCCATACCGGCGACGTCAGCCATCTGTCAAAGCCGGGCGAGTTTGATACGGCCGCGCAAATCATCGGCAGCGCGGGACTCGATGTCCACTACGTGCCTGGCGAACACGACGTACTGGTCGACGACGGCAATGCGTATTTCGAACGCTTCTCGAAGCCCGCCGATAAAAAATGGTACAGCTTCGACCAGGGCGGGGTTCATTTTATCGGTTTGACGAATGTGCTGAACATGCGCGGCGGCGGCCTGGGTTATCTCGGCGATGAACAACTTGCATGGCTGAAACAAGACCTGGCGCGCCGTTCGACCAGCACGCCGCTTGTCGTGTTTGCGCACATCCCGCTGTGGTCGTTGTATCCGGAATGGGGATGGGGCACCGATGACAGTGCGCAAGCATTGAGCATGATGAAACGCTTCGGGTCTGTGACGGTTCTGAACGGCCACGTGCATCAGGTGGCGCAGAAGGTGGAGGGCGACATCAGCTTTTACTCGGCAATGTCAACAGCCTTTCCGCAACCTGTGCCGGGCACGGCGGCAGGCCCCGGTCCAATGAAAGTTCCTGCCGACACGCTGCGCACCTTGCTCGGCGTTCGGTCCGTGAATTACGTGCCAGGTCACATGGAACTTGCCGTCGTCGACACGAGGTTGAGCGTATGAACCTTCTTTCTACTCTACGGGTGGTACGGATTGCAACGCTGCTTATCGCAACCAGCGGTGCAACGGGTCCTGCATTTGCCGATGTAGGACCCACGGCCGCGGTCGTCATCGATAATTTTTCGTTCAGTCCCGCGCAGTTGTCGGTGGCGGCCGGAGCGACCGTGACGTGGGAAAACCGTGACGATATCCCTCATACCATCGTCAACGATGCTACGCCGCGCACGTTCAAGTCACCGCCGCTCGACTCCGGCGAGAAATTCTCTCAGGTGTTCGTCAAGCCCGGTACGTATAAGTACTTCTGTTCCTTGCACCCGCATATGACGGGGATGATCGTCGTGAAATAGGCAAGCACGCAATCACGCGCCATGCCGCACGCCCACGCGATACCAGGTGACCTGCCTGTACGTTTCGCCAGGGCTCACGATCACACTGCCGGCATCCGGCATGTTGACCTGGTTCGGAAACGCGCCCGCCTGCAGGCACAGGCCGGCGTGTTTGCCGTAGCGCCGGCCATGCCGTCCGACGATGCCATCGAGATGATTGCCCGTATAGAACTGCACGCCGGGTGCATTCGTGCCCATGGTCAGTTCGCGGCCGCTGCCCGGGTCGTAAAGGCGCACCACGGGCCTGTGTGAATCACCGCGTTCGCCCACTACATAACAATGATCAAAACCACCTGCGCGCGACAACTGATCGTGCGGCCAGTCGAGCCGTGCACCCAGCGGGGCGCTCGCGCGAAAATCAAACGCGTGGCCCGCGACTTCGGCGCGGCCCTCGGGGATCAGGGCGGCATCGACTTTAAAAAAGGTATCGGCGTCTATGGAGATGACATGGCCGCGGATATCGGCTGTGTCGTCGCCCGAGAGATTGAAGCACGCGTGGTTCGTGAGGTTGACGGGCGTCGGCGCGTCGGACACCGCTTCGTATGCGAGCGTGAGCGTGCCGTCGTCGTCCAGCGTATAGCGCAACGTGGTCGATACCGCTCCGGGAAATCCCGCTTCACCTTCCGGCGATTCATGTGTGAGTTCGATACCGCCATCGACTTCCTGCGCGTCCCATAACGCCCGGTGAAACCCCGCCGCGCCACCATGCAGCAGGTTGCCGCCTTCGTTGAGCGTATAGCGCAACGTGGTCGATACCGCTCCGGGAAATCCCGCTTCACCTTCCGGCGATTCATGTGTGAGTTCGATACCGCCATCGACTTCCTGCGCGTCCCATAACGCCCGGTGAAACCCCGCCG